>NZ_JCAXER010000019.1:0-110890 GCF_059758675.1 Cytobacillus sp. GQ23 | reverse complement strand
TGGAAAACGAAATGGGTCTCGCGTTAATGGCAGTGAATTTAAGGAAATTCACTGCCAAAAAATAAGAATTTAAAGAATTAATACCCTGAAATAAGAGAAAGGTGAATTTGAGCGCACTCAAATTCACCTTTCTTACTATCTGAAGCTAGTTTTGTCCCAGCCTCTATATCAATTAATGTGTAATCAAGTAGTTAAACTGCATGAACCATCTCTGATTTCTTCCTATAACTTCTTCAAACAACCCTACGTCCTCAATTTCTATTGCCGATAAGTAATTACAATTTGCATGCATGATGCCTTTTAAAGTGCCATCCATAACCACTTTTTGTCCCAGCTTCATTTCTTTCATACAGACATGGCAATGTGGTCTAACTTTTTTCTCCATAACTACCCCTCCCTTACATAAGATTAGATGTATAGTTTAAAAGTCCTTGTGTCTAAATTGTGAAATAGCAGTTCCTTCTTCCTGTTAATTTTGTCTAGTAATGGTTTTTATTATAAAGTGTACTGAAAAAACTGTAAAAAAATCACTTTGCTATATACCTATAGTATTCTGTTTATATATGAGTTATTTTGAATTCCCTTAAGGATAAAATAGGAATATGCGTCCCATATCATTTTCTATGTAGTTCTGTTGTTACTAATATTACAGAAAATGGGGAACCTAATTAATATCTTCTTTTACAAACAGGTGTTGGATGAGTAACAATTGGAAATTTTATTCTTTGATTGTATATTACATTCCCTTGTTTTGAATGGCTAATGGTGCAGAAGTATATACAGACTTAAAACAACCAGCTAGTTGTTTTAGAGGAACAAATAAAATGTTGAAGAGAATTATTCTAAAGAATACCTTTTTATTTTTAGAGATAAAAGTAATAAATTATATATTTACATTTTAGAAAGATGAGAAAAAAATTCGAGTACTAGTACTGATTAATGTACTAGATAAAAAAGAAGCAAGATCTAGATTAAGTAATTTAGGTAGAAAAAAGTAAAGGGTTAGGAGCAATCTACTGAGGATACTTCTATTTTTTTGCTTCAATAAAAATACCATTCCCTCATAACCTCTCGTAGTGTCTGTGTTTTACAATGTAAGAACTTTAGAGATATTCTTTAATTTAAGAGTCTATTCTTAAGTGGGTATAGTTTTTAGATGTCTCTATTAAAGGAAAAAGGATATAATGCTGAAACTATTTATATTGTAGTACGTAAAACTTTATGAATTGAAGGGGGAGCAATATTGAATAGACATCTATAAGAACACTGTTGTTAAATCGGAGGAATCAAACACTAATTATTTTGGATAGTAGGTACTGAGCTTGGTGCCATTTTTTAAAATTATAATACACAAAAAAGTACGTAAAGGTAGCGTGATATAAAGGTAATTCCACAACCAGCAAGATACTAGAAAATCAGGTGCCAGCTAACTTAAAAACCTCTTGTGTTATCTTTGCAAGCTAGTTAAACATTCAGGTGAAAATTTCTACAACACTAATCTGATTGTATTTGTAATAAGATTAGTGTAATTTTTATAAGAATTTAACAATTTTTCACATTATTAAACAGATAAAATATATTAACCTTTAAGAGTCATACATTTTTTTGAATGGCTTTTTATTATGGTATCATAAGAACAATTGGAGTTATTTGTAAATGGAGTGGGAAGAGTGATAGAGAAAGTTGTTATTGAACTTGCCAATAGAATTAAATACATAAAAACCTTGAATGCACAAAAAATTCATCAAATTAACACTGTTGACTGTAAAGGTATATATATTGAAACAGAGTCATCTAGAGAAAAATATCATAGTAGTGAAAAAACGTCTCCTTCTGAAGAAATTAGTTACAGTTTAATTTTACAAGGCTGGGAAGAATTTATTAGTAAGAGAGTTGCCGCTTCGAATAATTTCATAAAAGTAAGAGGAAGAAGTTCCTTTATCATGTCTTACTTTGCTCAATTGCCGTTTGTGGAGGTATTTTCTCAAGATAGTAAGACTGCAATAAGATTAAAGGAATTTAAGACAGATAATTTACCTAATGAGCAGTACGAAAAAGTAAAGGACTTCTTAGAGGAAGTTATAATTGACAAATATGATCCTAAAACCCTAAGTAGCCAAGTTGATGGGAACTTATATAGAGTGAAGTCAAGATTAAGGCAGGATGCAAGATTATTGGGCTTTGTTAATGAGTTTAATGAAATGAATATAAGTCAGTTTGAAGCTTATAAAAATGATAAAGATAAAGAAGGTTTTATTAGAAAGATCATCATTAATCAAGGTTATTTTAGAGTAGCATTAATTAGCTTAGATCTTTTAAGAAAACTACCTAAAAGAGAGAAAAAAATTGCGCTTGAAGAGCTTGGGATGCTAATTGTACGAAATTCCAGAGGCGAAAACCTAATGGTTGAATCGGTAGCTAAAGAGAGAACGCACAATCTTTTAATGTGGTTACAAAGCACAAACTTAATCGATAACAACTGGAATCCTTCAGAAAATTTTTTTGACACTTTACAAAATAAGGAGCAGGTCATGTCTAGCCACTTAAGAGAAGAACTAATAAAAATAATGAATCAATACCTATCTGCAAAAAGAGAACCTTTTGGGGGCCATCCTCTAGGACCTTTTGTTAGAAATGAAGTGACGGCTGAAATTAATAACCTACCATTTATAGATCCTTCCGAATATATGGTGACTGGTTCAGTAGGCCAAGGCAACTGGGCTTCTGTACCCTGGATAGCCATCATGAATCGCAAAATTACCGTTTCTACTCAAAGAGGATATTATATTGTGTATCTGTTTAGTGAGGATATGCAAAGTGTTTATCTTACATTAGCACAAGGTGTTACAGAGACTTCGAAGGAAGAAATGATACGGGTTAAGGCACAGATTAGAGAATCTATCCCCGCCACTAGCAAGGTAAAGAAAGATGACCAAATTAGTCTGGGAGAAAGTAAAAAGGCAAGGGATTATGCCTTATCCACTGCAGCTTACATTCACTATGCTGCTGACCATATACCTGAAGAAACCGTCATCGTAAATGATTTAAAAGAAATGATACATATTTATGAGAATTATATATCCATGAATGAGGGAACGGGATATGAGAATGAGCAGCTCCAAGGTGAGGTCCAATTGGTAAGAGAAACTAGGAACACCTATTTACCATCTAAGGACTTAATTAATCACATTTATTCATACATAAAAAGCAAAGGCTTCTATTACTCAAAAGATGAAGTCATTAATTTATTTATTTCCCTAAAAACCAAACCCTTTGTGATCCTATCAGGCATATCTGGAACAGGAAAAACCAAAATGGTGCAATGGTTTGCTGAGAGTTTAGGCGCGACTGAGAAAAATGGGCAGTTCACATTGATTCCTGTTCGTCCTGATTGGAGTGACGGTTCTGATTTATTAGGGTACGTGGATATCAAAGGGGATTTTAAAGAAGGGCCGTTGACTAAAGCGATAAAAGCAGCACATGAGCATCCGGATTTACCTTACTTTGTCCTTTTAGATGAAATGAACTTGGCGCGGGTTGAATATTACTTCAGTGATATTCTGAGTGTGATGGAAAGTCGCAGATGGGAGGATGGGAAGGTTGTTTCTTCTACTTTGTTATCAGAGGAGATCGCAAGTGAAGAAATCACACTGCCTAATAACCTCTATGTCATTGGAACCGTTAATATGGACGAAACGACGCACCCTTTTAGTAAAAAGGTGTTAGACCGTGCTAATACAATTGAGTTTAATCGAGTTGAATTAGATCATTTATCTTTCCTGCAAGATCTTGAGGAAGTAGATTCATTAATAATTGGACAAAGTCAGCTATCTTTAAAGTATTTGCACCTTAAGGATTTATACAAGGTAGATGCAGAGGTTATTGAAAAGGCAACAATTGAGCTGGTAAAGATCAATAAAAGTCTTCAATTAATTAATGCACATATCGGATATCGTGTGCGAGATGAGATCTGCTACTATCTTGCTTATAACAAAGAGGGTGATCTAATGACCTTTGAGGAAGCGTTTGATCATTGTATCCTGCAAAAGATATTGCCGCGTTTGTCTGGAAGTGACTCTCGAATTGATCAGCTTCTTAGGGAGTTGTATCTGCTCTTTACTAATACAGAATACAACGGGGATGAGGATTCTCCGTTAGATGAGCAAAGTGCTATTTACCCTAAGAGTGCTCGAAAAGTGGTGGAGATGCTTAGGAGGTTACAAGCAGATGGCTTTACATCCTTTTGGATCTCGTAACGAAGTTGAATTGGTTAAGATTGAAACAGATGATTTCTCTCTTGTGGTGAAAGGAAAGCCGTATCATGAAAGGTATGAGGGGTTAAAACAGTATCGTGCAATGGATATGCACGATGTCATGCAGTTTTCTGTTCATGGGGATTTGGTAAATCAGGTATTAATCTATGATATTGAAACACAGCTGCTGCAGGAATCTACTCAATTAAGGCCTATCTTTTTCGAAAATGGAGTTTATCAGGTTATTGTCATACCTAAAACAAGCCGAGACTTATCCTTTTATCATGAGCATCCTGGTTTAAGGCAATCAATATCTAAAGTGGAAATCCCAAACACTTATATGTTAATGGGAAACTTACAATTCCAGAATGAAGTGGGATTAACGACCTTTGAAATTAGAGACGGCAGCAAAAAGCTGCTAGAGGTAACGTTAGAGATTTTCCCAGCAAAGATTGACTACAAAAATGATTATAAAAGACTACTAGAAGAAGTTAACGATGAAATTTATAATCTTGCCTTTCATTTTATCCGGAAAACC
Organism: Cytobacillus sp. GQ23; assembly: GCF_059758675.1. Lineage (NCBI taxonomy): Bacteria > Bacillati > Bacillota > Bacilli > Caryophanales > Bacillaceae > Cytobacillus > Cytobacillus sp. GQ23. The sequence continues at coordinate 106,099 of NZ_JCAXER010000019.1, read as the reverse complement.
TATTTAGGAGCTAGTGTGAAGCTCGACGGCAAGCCATCAAGAAGTGAATTTTACCGTTTGATTAGCAAGCATTTTGATCAGTTCATTCAGTCTGTTAATCGCATTGAAATGCAGCCACATCACCTCCTCCAGAAAACGTATGAAAAGGTTAGAGGAGACCAATTAAATAAGCTTGACACTAGAAGCAGGAGCTATTTGCAAAAAAGACCTCATCTATTTACAGAGGTTTCAAATGGTATCTATATCAATAACAAAACACTCATGCCAGTTGAAGGTCTTCGTGTTAAAAAGGAGCTTACCTTTGATACATTAGAAAATCGATATGTGAAATGGATGATGAAGCGGGTTACACATAAGCTTTATGATTTGCTGAAGACATTAAGAAATAGAAACTCCAGGTGGGACGTAGAACCTGATTCTGATCTTTTAGACAAGATGCTCGAAATGATTAAGCATTTGGAGGGTAAGCTTAAAAGTCGTTTTTGGAAGGGAATAAAGAAGCTGGATCGCTCTATTCTTAGTTTAGTTCTGCAGATGGCACCAGGCTATCGGGATGCTTTCCAAATCTATCTGACCGTGTCCAAGGGATTAATGCTTCAAGGAAAGCTTTATCAAATGTCTGTGAAAGATGTTGCAACACTTTATGAATATTGGACATTCTTGAAGCTGGGCCAAATCCTTGATAAAAAGTATCATCTTGTGAGCCAGGACATTATCCAGGTAAACCGTGAAGGACTGTTTGTAAATCTTCAGACTAACCGTTCAGCGACAAGAAAATACAAACACCCATATACCAAAGAAGACATTATTCTAACCTATCAAAAGTATGAAACTGGTTTGCCAACCATTCCTCAAAAGCCCGATACCATGCTCAGTATCTCTAAAAAGGGGAAAGACTTTACCTATAATTATGTATTTGATGCCAAGTATCGAATTGATTACGCCCAGGAAGGAAGTTATTATCAAAATCGATATAAGCAACCCGGACCGCTTGAAGATGATATTAACACCATGCACCGTTATCGAGATTCTATTGTTGCCTATAATGATGGGCCATATGAAAGAACCGCTTTTGGAGCGTATGTGCTTTTTCCATGGTCCTATGAAGAGCTTTACCAGGATCATCACTTCTATAAAAGTATTGATAAAGTCAATATTGGAGGGCTTCCTTTTCTTCCGAATGCAACGGACCTTGTCGAAATGTTTGTGGAGAGGCTTATTGAAAAAAGCCCTGAGGAAATCCAGCAGGAAGGAATCTTGCCAAGGGGTACACTTGAAGATTGGAACTCTAGCCTTGACGAGAAAGTTCTAGTCGGGCTTGTTAAAGATTTTGAGGAATATATTAGCTGCAAACAGACGGGCCGTTACGGTGTTCTGGTTGAAAAATTAAAAGCGGGATGGCAAGAGACTAAGCATGTAGCCCTTTATGTGAAGAATGGGGTATTAGAACATAATGGAGTCATTTGTTATGGCAGGGTTAAAGATATTAGACCAGTGAAATCTGGATATGATGAATACATGCAATTTGAAGTGGAGCATTGGATCAACTGTAATCCAATAATTAAACCTGTTGGATATGGCATTGCTGAATATGTGCATACCACATTGAGCAATCTGAAGGAGTCCACCGAGCTGCCTGAATTGTTTATGAAATCAAAGGAAGAAAAAACGTTATGGAGAATGCTTAGAAGGGTCTCAGACAGAATATCTATTGAACTTGACTCAGCTAATCTTGATGTTGCTACTAAGGTTGAGGAATATAGGATCAAGAATGTTTTGATAAAAATTAATAAAGATAATAGAGAAGTTAATTTGATAGGTGAAGGTGAACAAAAAACTGTACCCTTTGATACAATACCAAGAAATTTGTCTGCTGTTTTTAAAGATTTGATTGAGATGCTAGCCCGTGCACATTGATAATGTTTATGCTGACATTCATATAAAGGTGAGGATTATAAATGCCTACTTACAACAAACTAGTTCGTGATCGTATACCAGAAATTATTGCAGGGACAGGTAAAAAGTGTTCCACAAAAACTCTTGATCAATCAGAATTCATTAAAGAACTTAGGAGAAAGATTCTGGAAGAACTTGAAGAGTATATGAGAGCGGATAATCGTGAAGAAGCACTTGAGGAATTAGCTGATTTGCTTGAAATAATCCATGCACTTGCAGAGATTCATGGGAGATCATTTGATAAGGTGGAGGAACTAAGAAAACTAAAGGCTGAAAAACGGGGTAAATTTAAGGAGAAGATCTTTTTAGTCGAGGTAGAAAAGTGATATTTTAGAACAACTATTAAAAAAAGTGAGGACTCTAAAAATGAAGAGTCCTCGTAAACATCGTTTCTAACCATTGCTATACAAATGGTTAGAAACGATAGAATAAATGTATTAGTTAATCTATAGTTTCTCATAAAATCTTCGGATTTTAGCTGCCATCATTTGTCTTCGTTCAATTAAGAATTCATCGTACTTGGTATAATCCAAATTAAACAAAGACTGTGGAACACAGTTCATTTCCATGTTTAATCTTACTTCCTCATGGTCAATAATTTCTCCAATTGAAGTTTCATGACCATTACACTGCTTATTGATCAGATCCATATAAACTGACGGAGCCTTATCCTTTATTGCAAGGTTTACAATTTGTTCTGTGTAAACATAATTTGCAATTTGGTTGTATTTACCTCTGTTTTTTATCCCGTTTTTTTGTAAGTATTTCTTTGGAAAGATATGGTGTACATCTCCGCGTTCTTCAATGAGATTACTTACAGTAACCGATTTGGATAAAAAGGCATAATCCTTATTATAAATTTGAGCCATAATAAACAGGTTAAAATATGGGCTGCTTGTGACAGACGTATCCAAATTAGCCACCAAAATATTCTCCCAATAGGCACTCGAGAGCTCCCCGGCTTCTACACTTTTTAAATATATGTCTGGTGTTTCAGCATTATTAAATCTGCGAATATCAAACTCAAACATTGTTTCCGGTGAACTAGAATAACGTTCTGTAAGTACAGACAGTACAAGCCATTTACGTACAATATGATTTATCTTGTTTCCATCTAGTTTTTTGGAGCGTAGTAACAGGAACAAAGTATATGCAAAATTCAATGCATTTTTTGATCGTATCAATTTAGGAGTTATAATTCCTGCTGATTTAACAATCATCACAAACCGCTTAAAATTTGTCTCATTGACAAATTCTAATACACCATCTTTTAAGGTTTTAAAAGAATCTTCTATAATCTCCTCTTTATATTCACGAGTTTCAAAATCGCGGCCTGAAAGAAGGCTCACCAAGTTTGAAAGCTTACCTCTTAAAAATTTATAAGTAAAAGCAACCCTCAACACATCAGAATAACTAGGTTCATAAATAGATGAATGATAGTCTTTTAACCATTTGATTCTATGAAAATTGACCGATGAAGCAAATTCAGTATCGTTGTTTTCAATATTTGAGTAATCTGAAGGATTTTTAATTAAATGGGAAAAGTAATCGATTGTTTTTCTAATAACCGGACCTTCATATGCTTCATTTACAGTTATTTTTGACATTGCAAAGTCTGCTTGACTTAAAACTACTCCAGCTGAATTAATACGGATAAAAATTTCTGTGACTGTTTCTATATCGAGGTTATGCGATAACTCTATCATACCTATACTGCTGTATTTAATTTGTACAAGCTTTTGTAGTACTTGATTCATTCTATTATGGTCCATTTCCGGGTTTACTCTACAGTACTCATTTATATAGCTAAACGAATTAAATTCCGGAGCAAATACTTCTGAAATATCTGGTATCCACTTGGAATTCTTTAATATAGCGGGATTACGAACTTCAAATTTTTCTTCCAACGGGTTAAATGCGATTCTTATTTTTTTCTTTTTATAATTCGAGTCTACAACTTCTTGTCCAGTTATAGCTGCAGTTAAAGCAGTAATCCTTTGTTGTCCGTCAATTAATATCTTCTTTCCATTAGAAACAGACCCATCTTTAAGTTTCGTATCTGGGTTTTGCCAAGTGATTATATAACCAACTGGATAATTTTTATAAAGAGAATCCATTAGATCTCTTACCTTTGAAGCATCCCAGACAAATGGTCTTTGTATTTCTGGAATAGCAATCATGTTATTTTTAATCCAACTGATAATTGATTCAACAGTACTATTGTTTACATTATAGTTTGACAAATCTCTCCACCCTTTTTCTAAATATTAATTGAATTATAACGTAAATGGATTTGTTAACCAATTAATTAAAATTTGATAAATAAGAAGTAGCAGCACCCATAATTGTGGGTGCTGTTTTTTGGTCCACTCATATCTTAAGGCGAGTTAAAAAGTCGTAATATTTAGTGACTTTCATCAATAAGAATATAGAAAATGAAAAGCAGTTTTCACTAGGTGGAAACAAGAGGAGTGACTTTCGTGACAACAAAAAGCACCAGTATCCGTTCTTTAGATAGAGCATTTGATATTATCGAGACATTTACTTTTAAGGAACCTCTTTTGTCTTTGGTTGAAGTTGCAGAAAGAACTGGACTTCCTCTTGCGACTGTTCACAGGATATTACACACCATTATGGAAAGGGGTTATATCGAAAAGGATAAAAAGACTGGTAAATACAAGCTGGGAATGGAGTTTATTCGAGTAGGGGGGATAGTAGTTCAGTCAGTTGATTTGGTCAGTGTGGCTACTCCCTTCTTAGAAGAATTAGCTAAGGTTACTGAATTGAATGTGAACTTGAGTGTTTATGATAGGGGGAAAGCTCTTTGTTTGATCAATATAGAGTCCTATCACAAATTTGGTTATGAAGTTAAAGTAGGGCAAAAATTGCCTATTTACGCTGGAGCTTTATCAAAAGTTATATTTGCACACTTAAGCGAAGAAGAGATTCAGCAAATTATTTCACAGGATTTAGAGTTATTTACACCAGAAACAATCGCTAAAAAAGAGGTATTGCTGAGTGAGTTAGAAAAAATCAGGAATAATGGATATTCATTTTCTAAAGGTGAGCTGACTTTAGGAGTAAAGGCTTTCGGATACCCTGTCTTTAATTATGAAAATAAATTAGCAGCGGGAATTGCTATCTCGGGACCGGGGATATTCCTAAAAAAAGAGAAGGAGGGGGAGCTATTAAACGAGTTGAAGAAAGCTGCAACTCTAATTTCAAAGGAACTTGGATACAAAAGTTCTAACACATATTAAGGAGATGATGAGTTTGAAGAAAACAAGACCTTTTTACATGTTACTCCTTTTCGTTATTTTAGTATTTTCATTGGCTGCATGCAGTCAAAATAACCAGGAGTCTTCAAAACCACAAAATACTGCACAAGATTCAGGAACCGATACAGCTGAGTCAGAACCTAAAAGCGGAGGTAGTTTAACTGTTGCTACAGGAGCTGATTTAACAAAGCTTGATCTTCATACTTCTACAGTCCTCTCAGATCGCATCCCTCTTTTACATGTACAGGAAATGCTTGTGACGATCGATGAAAACATGAAAATCATTCCTATGTTAGCGCAAGATTGGGAAATTAGTGAAGATCAAAAAACATTCACCTTTCATTTGCGTGAGGGTGTTAAGTTTCATAATGGAAACGAAATGAAAGCAGAAGATGTGAAGTATTCTATCGAACGGTTTATTGAATATGCGCCTAGAAATGCTGAATTTTCAATGGTTGATTCAATAGAAGTTATTGATGACTATACGGTCGCCTTTCATTTAAATAGTCCTTCTGGTGTATTTTTAGGTTCATTAGCTAATCCCTATAATCCAGCTGTGATTATTCCAAAAGGGGAAGGTGCAAATGGTGAAGAAATTAAGAATCCAATTGGTACTGGACCTTTTCAATTTGACAAATGGGAACAAGGTAAACAGCTAGTTCTTAAAAAGTTTGATGACTATAAGTCTATTGAAGGTGAACCTACAGGATTTGGGGGAGAAAAGGTTGCTTATGTAGATGAAATCGTTTTTAAACCAATTTCGGAAGCATCTGTTAGACTAACGTCTCTTGAAACAGGTGAGGTTGATGTTGTGCTGGATGTTCTTCCGAACGATTACGATAGATTAAAACAAAAACAAAATGTGGTTGTTGCAATGAAGCCTTCCTTGAATTGGGGTATGCTGCAGTACGGCATGAATAAGCCGCCATTTGATAACCTTGATATGAGAAAAGCAGTTGCATATGCATTGAATAAACAAGAAATTGTGGATGTTGCCACTCGTAAACTAGGAGAACCTGCGCCTTCAGCTGTTTTTCCGGAAACAGAATGGTTTTCAGATGTACATGCAGATGATTACGAACAGGATTTAGAAAAGGCAAAAGAACTTGTAAAGAAAGCTGGATATGATGGGGAACCCATCGTGATTTCTACAAGTACTGCCTATGATCACCACGAAAAAACCGCATTAGTGATACAAAGCCAGCTTAAAAAGATTGGACTTAATGTTGAAATTGAAGCATTAGAATGGGCGTCCTTCATTTCAGATAGATGGGTAACTGGTGATTACCACTTGCTAAACGGTCATATTACTCCTAGACCCGATCCAAATCAAATCTATTATGCGTATTTGCATAGCAGCACCAGTTATAACGGGTATAAAAGCGAAAAAATGGATTCCTTGCTGGAAGAGGGAATCATGGAAGTTGATATGAGTAAAAGGAAAGAGATTTATAATAATGTCCAATCATTACTGCAGGAAGATTTATCATTCTCCTCACTTTATTACTATCCTGTAATTGAAGCACATTCACCAAACATAAAAGGGTATGAAACATGGAGTGCAGGTTACCCTCGGTTATGGAACGTGTGGATTTCAGAATAGAAAGGGGGTCTAATGGCCCCTTTCTCAAAAGGAGGAACTAAATTGCATGTCTAGTTTTTTGGTTAAAAGGCTGTTGGCTTTAATACCGGTACTATTAACAGTTTCTGCAGTTGTTTTTATGATCATTCACTTTATCCCAGGTGATCCTGCTGCTGCGATGCTAGGATCACAGGCAAATGAGGAACAACTTGCGCAAATGAGAGAAAAAATGGGGTTAAATGAACCTCTTTTCATTCAGTTTACGCTTTGGCTATTTAACTTGCTGCAAGGCGACTTGGGCAGTTCATTAGTGTCTGACCAAACTGTTCTTTCTTTAATTGCAAATAGACTTCCAGTCACCTTGAATCTAATTATTTACTCGATGACAATTTCTATTTTAATTGCTATTCCTCTTGGTGTTATCTCAGCTGTCAAACATAATACTGGACTTGATTATGCGTCGATGATTATAGCTCTTATAGGTATATCGATTCCAAATTTCTGGGCAGCTCTGCTTTTAATCATGATTTTCGCTTTGAATCTTGAGATGTTTCCAGCGACTGGTTATGTTTCGGTTTCAGAAAGCTTGTTATTAAATATTAAACATTTAACATTACCTGCATTTTCACTGGGGTTTATTCAAGCGGGTATCATTACTCGTATGACAAGGTCAAGTATGTTAGATGTCTTAAGACAGGATTATATTCGGACTGTTAAGGCAAAAGGAGCTTCACCCTTTACCTTGGTTTTCAGGCACGCTCTTAAAAATGCCATGATTCCAATAATAACGATTATTGGGATAAACTTTGGGCTGCTTTTGGGCGGAACAGTTGTTGTTGAATCTATTTTCAGCATCAATGGTATTGGCCAATTAATGATTCAATCTGTACTGAACCGTGATTATCCCGTCATACAAGGCATTATCCTGGTTATTGCAGCGATTTATGTTTTTATTACTCTATTTGTTGATATCTTATACACGTACTTCGACCCTAAAATTAAATATAGCAAGGGGTGAAAAACTTGAGTATTAATGTCATAAAAAAGCCGAAAATTTTTTCGAGTTCATTCTTTGTGCATTTTAGAAACTTTTCAAAAAGGAAGCAAGGGATTGCGGGTTTATTCATAATCACCACAATATTACTAGTAGCAATATTTGCCCCTCTGATTGCACCATATGAACCAGTGAATGATGTGAACTATTCCAATCTTAATGCGGCACCTAGTATGGCTCACTTATTTGGAACTGATGACTACGGTAGAGATATTCTTAGCAGAGTCATATACGGAGCGAAGGTCTCTATCCAAATCTCTTTTTTTACTATCCTAATATCAGCATCAATTGGTGTAGTGATGGGCCTTATTTCTGGATTTTTTGGAGGAGTTATAGATGGGCTTTTAATGAGGCTGGTTGATGGTTTAATGTCCTTTCCTCCATTATTATTTGCAATTGCTCTCATGGCGGCGCTTGGAAGCAGCATCAAGAATATTATTTTGGCATTAGCCATTGTATATACACCTATGTTTGCAAGGCTTATAAGAGGTTGTGTTTTATCTATTAAAGAAAAAGAATATATCGATTCAATTAAAGTTATGGGTGGTTCCAATATCAGGATTTTATTTAAACATATCCTTCCCAATTGCGTTTCACCGCTACTAATTCAGATGACCACATACTTTGCTTATGCCATTTTAGCGGAGGCGTCTTTGAGCTTTTTGGGACTTGGTGTTCCTCAGCCTGAACCAAGCTGGGGTAATATTCTATACGATGGAAGACAGTATATGATTGATTCTCCGTGGATTACCATTTTTCCTGGAATAGCAATAGGGATAACCGTTCTTGGCTTAAATTTATTAGGTGATGGATTAAGAGATTACTTGGATCCTAATTTAGATTAAATGTAGAAGGAGAGATAAGAATGCGTAAATTTTTATTTGGTGAAATGACTTGGCCGGAAATAAAAGAAACAATTAAGGAAGAGAGAATAGCTATTGTTCCCATCGGTATGATCGAGGAACACGGACATCACTTACCAGTAGAGACTGATGTTGTACTAGCTAATGAAATATGCGTTAGAGCAGGTACAAAGATACCCGAAAAAGTAGTTGTTGTTCCGCCTGTTAATCATGCATATGCTCCACATCAGATGGATTTTCCTGGAGTCATTTCGATTAGCAGTGATACATTTATTCATTACATTGTAGATATTGGGAAAAGTTTGGCTCACCAAGGGTATAAAAGAATTCTGTTATTTAATGGCCACGGAAGCAATGTTTCTTTGCTTCAAGTTGCTGCAAGACAGGTAATGCTTGCATATCCAGAGGTCATGTGTGCTTCTTTATCACATTGGGATTTACAGCCAGTTGTCGATTTGATGGAAGAAATAAGAGATTCTGAGAATCCTGGAGGTATTAATCACGCTGGCGAATATGAAACCTCCATGTATCTGGCAATTAAGGAAGAATTAGTACAAATGGATAAAGCCGTTAGAGATTTAGACAAATTTAAAACATCTAAATATTTTTGGCTTGATCTTGTTGGCAATGGTGAAGGAAGAATGGTTGCAATCATGCCATACTGGAGCACGATCTCAGAAACTGGAACTCTAGGTGATCCTACAATGTCCACGAAGGCAAAGGGCGAACGGATCATGACCGCTGCAGTAGAAGGATTAGTAGAGTTTTTAGATATTTTCAGGGGAAGGGAAATAAACCCAAGGGTGAATCACCACTTATAAAGGGGTAATTTCGATGAGCGATTTACTTACAGTTGAAAATCTTACAGTCGAATTCAAAAATCAATCAAACTCAAATAAAGTGGTTAAAGATCTTAGTTTCCATATCAAGCAGGGGGAAACCGTTGGTATTGTAGGAGAAAGCGGCTGTGGCAAAAGTGTTACTTCACTGGCAATTATGGGGCTAGTTCCTTCCCCATCTGGTAAGGTTTCTTCTGGGAAAATTATTTTTAATGAAGAAAACTTATTAGAAAAGAAACAAAAGGCTTTAAGGAAAATACGTGGAAAAGAAATTGCCATGATCTTTCAAGACCCTATGAGTACTCTTGATCCTGCTTTTAAAGTAGGATTCCAAATAGAAGAGGTTCTCAAATTACACACAAATTTAAGTAAAAAAGAAATTAAAAATAAGTCTATTGAATTGTTAAAGTCGGTAGGTATTCCCAGTCCAGAGCAAAGATATTATCAGTACCCATATGAACTTTCAGGCGGGATGAGACAAAGAGTGGTGATTGCAATGGCATTGGCCTGCAATCCTAGACTATTAATAGCTGATGAACCCACTACAGCTTTGGATGTCACAGTACAAGCGCAGATCTTAGATTTAATGAATGAGTTAAAAGTTCAATTTAATACTTCAATTATGATGATTACTCATGATATTGGCGTTGTTGCTGAGACCTGTAATAGAGTAATTGTTATGTACGCAGGACAAATAGTTGAAGAAGCAAATATAAGGGATCTATTTGATCATGCAGCACACCCTTATACTCAGGGACTTCTTAAATCAGTACCTAAAATCAATTCTTCGAATGATATACTCCATTCTATTCCTGGGAATGTACCTTCTCCAGAAGAGATGCCTAATGGATGTAGATTTTATCCTCGCTGTCCAATTGCCATAGAAAAATGCAGAATTCAAGAACCGCCTTTGGAAAAAGTGGAAGAAAAACACAAAGTAAGGTGCTGGCATATAGAAAAGGTGCTGAAGAAGGAATGAGGTGAAGTAGGCTTTGGAACCATTACTGAAATTATCAGGAGTGGAAAAGAACTTTCATATAAGCAGAGGATTATTTGAAAAAAACAATAAAGTTTTAAAGGCAGTGGACGGTGTTGAATTCAATATTGAAAAAGGAGAAACGTTTGGATTAGTAGGTGAGAGCGGGTGCGGTAAAAGTACATTGGGTAAATTGATAGTAAAATTGCTAAACCCATCGTCAGGCAATATTTATTTTAACGGAAGAGACATTACGCAAATAAGTAAAAAAGAACATATGCAATATACAAGAGATATACAAATGATTTTTCAAGACCCATTCTCTTCCTTTAATCCCAGACAAAAAGTCATCGACATATTAATGGAACCTTTAGATATTCACTTTAAGTCCCTTAGTAGAGATAAAAAGAGGAAAATGGTTGAAGAACTTTTAGAGCGTGTGGGCCTCAACGCTAACCAGGCAAATAGATACCCACATCAATTTAGTGGCGGTCAGCGGCAGCGTATAGGCATTGCTAGAGCCCTATCTTTAAATCCTAAATTAATCGTCTGCGATGAGCCTGTTTCCGCACTTGATGTTTCGATTCAATCGCAAATTATTAACTTATTAAAAGATATTCAAAAAGATTTAGGCATTTCCTATCTTTTTATTGCTCATGACTTAGGTGTTGTTAAGCATATAAGTGATCGAATAGGTGTTATGTATCTAGGGAACATTGTAGAGACAGCGTCAAAGGATGAACTCTTTGATAACCCCCTGCATCCATATACGAAAGTTTTAATTTCTTCTGTACCAAAAGAACACCCTGATGAGGAAAAAGAAAGAATCGTTTTAAGGGGAGAAATACCAAGTCCAAGTGATCCACCGGTTGGTTGTAAGTTTCACACACGCTGTCCTAGCGCGCAAGAAATTTGCAGAAAAGAAGTACCCGCTCTTGAAATAAAGAAAGAACATCATAGAGTAGCATGTCATTTAATATAAAGTGAATAAAAAAAGCTTGTTTCCTGAAAATATTATCTTCAGGAAGCAGGCTTTTTTATATTTATACTTTTAGAGTGGAGAAGGAAATAAAGAAACATTCCTGTTTATGGAAATTCCCTTATCACAAATGGAGTAGGTTAAATCTAGCTGACCATCGGGCATTCCAAAGAATGAAAATAAAAGCAAAAAATAATCATTTCTTGTTTATTAAAAATTTTCTTTCAATTCAAAAATTAATATGCTATTATACTCTTAATTACAGTAATACTTAAATTATTTTACACCCATACTATAATTTTTCAGTACTGCTTCAAAGGAGTTCATTATGGAAGAAATTTATAAGAAAATTAAAGATTTAAGGCTTCAGAATGGCTATACCTTAAAAGAATTAAGTGAACGTACTGATTTATCCATCAGCTTTCTTTCTCAAGTCGAGAGAGGAACAACTTCCCTGGCTATTACTTCATTGAAAAAAATAGCAGATGCACTGAATGTTAAAATTTCTGAGTTTTTCGAAGATGAGAAACCGAATCAGAATTTTATGGTGAAGTCCAGCGAGCATAAGCCATTTAATATCAAGGGGTCGGAATTTACTTATGTCCGAGTGAATGGTGATTTTCCAGGCAGAAGCCTGGAACCGCTTTTGGTTACATTAGCACCCAACCAAAAACAGACACAGCAATTTGGCCACGCTGGCGAGGAATATTATTACGTATTAAAGGGCCTTGTTATTTTTCACGTAGATGGTAAGGAATACGTTATCCGGGAAGGTGATTCTATTCATTTCCCATCTACCTACCCGCATACAGTTGAAAATCCGATAAGTGAAGAATCAAAATTACTTTGTGTTTTAACGCCAGTTATTTTTTAATTGGCCTTTATAAATAAATCTATAAATACAGAAAGGTGGAGTATCATGCGTGTAGCTACTGATATTGGCGGAACTTTTACTGACCTGGTTTATGTCAATGAAGAAGGTGAGATTGGGGTTGCCAAAAGCCATACCACACCTCCTAATTTTGAAAAGGGGGTTATCGATGTTATTGAGAAAAGCGGGATAGATCAAACAGCTATCCAGACTTTTATTCATGGCACCACTGTTATCATTAATGCCCTTACTGAACGAAAAGGTGTAAAGACAGGTCTCATTACAACTAAAGGCTTCAGGGATGTACTGGAAATTGCACGTGGAAATCGTCCGGATTTATTTAACGTCAGGTATCAAAAGCCGGTTCCATTTGTTGAGCGGTATTTACGTCAGGAAGTAGAAGAGCGCTTAAACTATAAGGGAGAAGTGCTGTCTTCGTTAAATAAGGAACGATTAAAAGAGATTATTCACTATTTCAAGGAACAAGAAGTAGAAGCGATAGCTGTTGCCTATCTGCATTCCTATGTAAATCCATTTCATGAGATTGAGACAGTAAATTTGGTAAAAGAGCTGTGGCCAGAAGTCGCTGTTACGGCATCACATGAGGTAACAAAAGAATGGCGGGAATATGAACGAACTAGTACGACGGTTCTTAATTCCTATGTAAAGCCGATTGCTGCGTCCTATGTGAACCAATTACATAATAAATTAATAGAAAACGAGACTGATAGCCAAAATTACATTATGCAGTCAAATGGTGGTACAACGACCTTTAATAGTGCAAAGCAAACGCCTATTAATATGGTAGAATCAGGGCCGGTTGCGGGGATATACGGGGCTGCTGTACTTGGTGAAATCCTGGATGAAAAAAATATTATAGCTTTTGATATCGGCGGAACTACAGCAAAATGCTCCCTAATTAATCAGGGAGAGGTAAAGGTTTCTACTGATTATTTCATTGAAAAAAATGAGCGCAGTGCGGGCTATCCAATCAAGGTGCCGGTTGTAGATATCGTTGAGATTGGAAATGGCGGCGGTTCGATCGCATGGATAGATGGTGCGGGCTCTTTAAAGGTTGGTCCTCAATCTGCAGGAGCTTTGCCTGGACCGGTGGCCTATGGTCAAGGTGGCACGGAGCCAACAACCACTGATGCGAACCTGATTACGGGAAGACTTTCTCCAGAAAACTTTGATTATGAAGTAGATTTAGAGAAAGTGAAGGCTGCCATTAAAGAGAAAGTTGCCGATCATTTTGGCATGTCTGTTGAAGAGGCTGCATTAGGTATTATTCGAATTGCAAACTCCAATATGCTAAATGCCTTGAAGCTTATTTCGGTTCGAAAGGGTCATAACCCTCGTGAATTCTCGCTAGTGGCATTTGGCGGTGGAGGATCGATGCATGCACCGGCATTGGCTAAGGAGCTTGGTGTTAAGAAGGTTATTGTTCCAGTTGCGTCCTCTGTATTTTCGGCATGGGGCATGCTCATGACTGACTTAAGGCATGATTATATCCAGACATACATTAGAAGATTAAACCAATTAGATCCTAGTGAGCTAAATAAAGAATGGAATTCAATTGAGACTCAAGCACTCAAGCAATATCAAGAAGAGGGAGTTTCAGAAGAAGATGTGTTATTCACAAGATTTGCGGATATCCGCTATCTGGGTCAAGAACATACTGTAAAGGTTCCTGTTCCGAATGGGGAATGGTCTGAAGATACCATTTCAGAAGTAGTTGAACGCTTTGGAGATCTGCACGAGCAGCATTACACCTTTAAGCTTGATGGGACTCCAACCGAGATTGTCAACCTGCATCTAACAGCATTCGGGAAGGTATTAAAGCCTGAACTAAAAAGATTAACTTCTACTAGCAGCGATGCACAAGAGGCATACAAAGAAACCCGTCCAGTCTATTTCGAGGACGGCGGATGGGTGGAAACAAAGGTTTACTGCCGCAGCTTATTTGGTAAAGGCATGAAAATTTCTGGACCTGCCATTGTAGAGGAACCGTCAGCTTCTACAGTTATCTATCCTGATCAATCCTTAACTGTAGATGAGTATGGGAATTTAATCATTGAAACAGGGGTGGAATAAATGACACAGATTGTTCGGAGTAAAGTAGATCCATTTACACTTGAGATTGTGAAAGACTCACTGGTTGCCATTGGAGATGAGATGTTTATTGCCCTTGCTAAAACCTCAATGAGCCCGATTATTTACGAGGTATTGGATTACGCCAGCGGTCTGACCGATTCAAAGGGACAGCTATTGACACAAGGTAATGGTGTAACCGGATTTATCGGGATGCTGTCTGACATGGTCAAACAAACACTCAAAAAGTTTGGGGACAGTAAGTTAAAAGAGGGCGATATCATTATCATTAATGACTCATACGGCGGTGGCGGTTCACACCTTTCGGATGTTGGATTAGTCATGCCAATATTCTTTGATGGAGAAATCGTTGCTTTTTCGGCCAATAAAGCACATTGGACGGAGGTAGGCGGAAAAGATCCAGGTTCCTTCAGTAACGATGCTACAGATATTTTTCAGGAGGGCTTACAATTTCCGAGTGTAAAGCTTTTTAATGAAGGTGAAATAAACCAGGCGATTGTCGATATTATAGAAGCCAATGTGCGTTTTCCTGAATTATCTTTAGGGGACATGTGGGCACAGGTTGCCGCACTGAAAACAGGTGAAAAACGAGTCAAGGAATTATGTGAAAAGCATGGGAAAAAATTATTTTTATCTTCAGTAGATTATCTGCTTGATCATGGCGAACAGCTTGCACGTCAGGAATTAAGTAAATTGCCAAAAGGCACTTTTAACGCAGAAGGGTTTATTGATGATGATGGTTTTGGAAACGGCCCTTTCAAGATTAAAGTGAAAGTAACCATAACCGATGATCAATTCGTTGCAGATTTTAGAGGCAGTCACCCTCAGGTTCCAGGTCCTGTTAACTGTTCTTATACTGCACTGGTCTCTGCTGTTCGAACAATTTTCCTGGCGATTACGAATCCTTCGCAGGATGCGAATGATGGAGTTTTCCGCCCATTAGAAGTTATTACAGATAAGGGGTCGGTTCTTTCCGCCGAACGTCCTGCACCTGTGTCAATCTATTGGGAGAGTATGCTTGCGGGAGCAGATTTGATATGGAAAGCCCTTGCTCCGGTTATTCCTCATAGGCTTAATGCGGGACATTTATTATCTGTTTGTTCAGTTGTCTTATCAGGGCAGCATCAGGATACAAATGAACCTTTCTTAATTGTTGAACCATCAGTTGGAGGCTGGGGTGCTTCTGAAGGTCAGGATGGCGCCAGAGGACAATTCTGTATTGGTGATGGAGAGACCTATAATGTTCCGGTGGAAGTGGCAGAAACCAGGTATGGTGTAATGGTTGACGAGTACAGCCTTCATACAGATGGTGCCGGAGCAGGGGAATATATAGGCGGTTCTGGTGTCATTCGTTCCTATAAAGCATTAAGTGACAACCAAATGGTTTCCGTAACATTCGGACGCAATAAGTTTGTTCCTTGGGGAATGAAGGATGGCCAGGATGGTTCATCAAATGAGGTATATATTGAAAAAGCCGATGGAGAAGTCGATGGTCCTTTTGGAATTTATCCTAGGTATCCTTTGAATAAAGGGGATGTCGTTAAATTGGTAACCGCTACAGGCGGCGGCTATGGAGACCCATATAAACGCCCTGCAGAGAAAGTAGCCTTAGATGTGAAAAATGACTATATCACTGCTGCACAGGCAAATGAAAGCTATGGGGTCATAGTAAATGAGAAAACATATGAAGTTGAAGGTTTAACAGAAGATCGTCAGCGGAGGGGGAAATAAAGTGGAGGTATTAAATATAGAAAGTATTAAAGCCGATCCAAATGCGGCTGTTCCACTTAAAACGGTATTCTCACAAAAAGCACTGGCTGGTGACTTGAAAGTGGGTACAGTTGTTATTCCACCAGGAAGCCGAGTTCCTCTGACTGGTGTTTCTAATCATAGAGAGAATGAGTATTCCATTATCGTAAAAGGTTCCATTGTAACAGAAACCAATGGAAAAACTTATCGGGTGTCAAGTGGGGAAGCAACTTATATTCCCGCTGGGCAGGAGCATATTGCCTATAATGACAGGGCAGAGGATTGTGAAATTGTCTGGGTGCTGGTTGGCTAGCATTATTCACCATAGAGACCTTGCTATTTGCAAGGTCTTTATTATAAAGAAATTTTACAGAATATTCCGATATAAAATTATAGGAGTTGAATAGAAATGGAAGATGTATCTCTAAGGAAAAGCAGTGGAAAAGATGAAGCTCTTGCATCTGTGCCAATGAATGAGAGGCAGCACTGGATCTCACCAGCTGTTATATTTGGGGGATTGGAATTTACCATTCCGGTATTAATGGTAGGTGCCACGTTAACAGCCAGTTTTGGACTCGGAAAGCTATTTTGGATCCTGGCAGCAGCTCTATTTGTCTTCCAATGGATCGGTAATGCCCTCGCAGGCTACATAGGAGCTAAGACTGGCAGGTCTTCTTCCGTAATTGCCAGAACCAGCTTTGGTTCAACCCAGGCACGGTTTATCGTAGGATTGACTATCTTTATCGTTTCAATGGGCTGGTGGGCTTTGCAGACAGCAGTTGCCGGAAATGCCATATCAGCAATGTTTGGAATTGACTATAAATCGCAGTGGTTCCTATGGGCTCTTGTTACAATCGTAGCTGGTCTGCTATTTGCACTTCCGTCCATTATTGGCTATTCATCTATGAAATGGACTGATTACTTAGCTGTCCCTGCTGGCCTTCTATTAATTGCGGGAGGTATCTTTTATGCTTTAAAAAATATCGGCTGGGAAAAGATTTCTTCCTGGAACCCTGAACCGCAAATGACTTTTCTTGCTGCCGTTAGTTTAGTCATCGGTATTAATGTTTCTCAATGGGTTATTGCCTCCGATTATACCCGCTATGCAAAACCGAAAGTAAAAGACAATGTACTCATTCCATTAGGAATCATTGCAGTAGGTTTCCCGCTATTCTATGTTGGAGCCATTATGTCAATAGGAGTGGGCGATGCTGATATTGTCAATGTGATGATGAATTTAGGTTTTCCCATCTGGGGCTTTCTCATTTTATGGTTAGCAACCTGGACGAGTCAATTAGTAAATAATTATAGTATGGGATTGGCTTTAGCTAACATGCTGAATGTCAACTCGAATAAGGGAAGAGCACTTCTTACATTAGCTGGTACGATTGTTTCCATAGGCATTGCCTTGGCGGGAATCCTTGATTATTTTATGGACTTCTTATATATGACTGCTTTAATCTATCCAGCCATAGCTGGTGTCATGATGGCTGACTTCTTCTTTATAAGAAAACAGCAGTGGATCGACAATAAAGGATGGAACTGGATGGCAACCATCGCATTAGCAGTAGGAACTTTGGTTGGTTACTTCACACAATACGTGTATTCATTTGGATTGCCTGCCGTTCAATCCATTGTTGCTGCAGGAATTGTGTATATGATTGCTATGAAAGTTAAAGCAAGAATTGCCCCTGATCACTTTACAGAGATTACTAACCAATCAGAACTTATTACTTCTGAGAATTTAAAAGCTCAATAAACTTTAGAAACTGCAATAATTCTATAAAAAAAGGAAAAGTCCTCATAAATGGATTTTTCCTTTTTTTTATTTTACATTGGCTTTTGCTTTGTTCCTGTGACTGTTGCTTTATTTCTTTTGTGATGAGCTATGCCAGTTCCTAAAGCGATGACTGCTGAGCTGACAATAAAAATATTTATTAAGCCAATGATATTTGCTAAGGCACCTAAAAAGATAGGGGTAAAAACTTGGGTTAATCGATTGACAGTCAAGCGGATCCCCAATGCTTCTGCCACACGTCCATTTAGAGCGTTTTGAATGGTGAGTGAAATGGAAAGCGGCTGGCCAATACCTAGTCCAATTCCCAGTATGAATGCTATTATTCCTGCAATGATGATTTGAGGGAAAAAGGGCAAAGCAACATAGGAAACGCATGTAACAATCATAGAACCTATAAATACAGAAAATGTACCGTATCGGTTAGTCAATGGATTTAGATAAAAACGAATGATTACACTCGCAATTCCGTTTATCGAAAGAAGAAAGCCGATCGTTAAATGGCTGTAGCCAAACTGCACACCAAGAAGGGGAAAGAAGGTTAAATATAGATCCTTTGAAAATAAGATTAAGGTGCTAAAAAGCAACGCCAGTCTTAGACCGGGAATATTCAGCAAATCCACAAAAGACGGGCGCCCGTTCTCAGGTGCTTTTTCTCCTTTTTTTAACGTGGCGGGTTCTTGATTTGGAACGAAATGGACTAGAATGCAGCCCATAAATCCAATAAATGCCATGGCATAAAAGGTAATGGAGAAGCTAAAGTAGTCTGACAGGATTCCGCTCAATAAGGGGCCTATTAAGGTTCCAATAGCAACACCAAAGCTGAACCAAGAAACATATTGATTTCTGTTTCTTTTGGTTGATATTCTTCCTACATAATCCTGGGCAGCTAAAATGAAGATCGTTTGAGCGGAGCCAGCAATGAGCTGTGATACGATCAGCCCCAAAAAATTAGGAAACAACCCTGGCAAGAGTATGCCTAGAATGCCAAGGTAACCTCCAGCAAGCAGTGTCTTTTTGGAATTTAAATGGTCTATGAGTCTTCCTAGGAGTATTGCGAATAGAAGAGGGAACAACGAAAATAAACTGGTGATGAGCCCAATGGTATTTATGCCTGCACCCAAATCATGCGCAAAGAGAGAAACCGTTGGCCGAGTTCCCATAATCATCGACATATAGATTCCAGATATACAAACGATTAAAACAATTTTCATTTTACTCCACCACTTTTTAGAAACCTATTAGGATAACTGATAGGTTCCTCTTTTCTTTAAGTACTCTACTAATCCCCCATCCCTAATGATATCTATCATGACAGAAGGCATATCCGCCCCCTTATAGATTATTGACTTTGTAAGGTTGTGAACTTCTCCTGTTCTTAAATCAACGTGCAGATGATCCTTATCATTAATCGTATGATCTTTGATTTCAACGATTGGCAGACCAATATTAATCGCATTGCGATAAAATATTCGTGCAAATGATCTGGCAATCACAACTGAAACACCTGCTTTTTTTAAAGCCAATGGTGCTTGCTCCCGGGAAGATCCGCATCCAAAGTTTGTTCCTGCAACCAACATATCACCGGATTGAAACTTAGTTCGGAAATCAGGATCCAAATCTTCAAATACATGATCGGCCAGTTCCTGCATATTTAGTGTCTTTGTATATTTGCCGGCGATAATTCGGTCTGTATCAATGTCATTACCATACACATGGGCTATTCCATTCAGGATCATTGGATTGCCTCCTTTATGAGGGATAGAGGGTTGGTTATTTTTCCATAAAGAGCAGATGCAGCCACAGTAGCTGGCGAACTAAGGTACACCTTGGAGTTTCGATTTCCCATTCTGCCCCTGAAATTTCGATTCGTGGAGGAAATAATTCCTTCTTCATTTCCTGGCACTCCAAGATGAGTGCCTACACAAGGGCCGCATCCCGATGGAAGGAAGGTTGCTCCAGATCGTGTCAGTATTTCTGCAGTCCCATCTTGAAGCGCTTTCAAGTAAACTTCTTTTGAAGCGGCAGCTATCATAAAACGGACTTCTGGATGAATGGTTTTTCCGTTTAGAATATTTGCCGCTGCATGTAAATCTTCTAACCGGCCATTTGTGCAGCTTCCGAGAAACGCTTGCTGTATGGCAATTCCTTCAACTTCTGAGATGGATTTTACATTATCTGGTGAGTGTGGAATGGAAATCTGAGGTTCAAGTTCTGAAAGATTAAAAGAATAGATTTTTTCATAAATGGCGTCATTGTCCGGCTTAATATCGTTGTATTCATATGGAAGGTTCAATCCTTCGGTATCAACAAACCCAGCCTTTGCTCCCATTTCGATTGCCATATTAGCAACCGTAAGACGGCTGTCCAGGCTTAGATTCGTTAAAGCTTCCCCTGTAAATTCAATGGCTTTATAAGTGGCCCCGTCAATTCCTAGCTGTCCTACCAAAAATAGAATTAAATCTTTAGCGGATACTCCAGGCTGCAGTTTCCCTGATAATTCAATTTTAATCGTCTCAGGTACTTTAATCCATGTCTTTCCCGTCAGTAAAACTGCCGCAAGATCTGTAGAGCCAACTCCTGTAGCAAAAGCCCCTAGAGCTCCATAGGTGCATGTGTGAGAATCTGCTCCAAGCACCAATTGTCCGGGCTTTACGTGGCCGTTCTCTACCATTAGCTGGTGACAGATCCCGCTGCCGGCATCATATAGGGTAATTCCTTGTTCTTTCGCAAAATCACGCATAAAACTATGTAGATTGGCAATCCGCTCATTTGGAGCCGGTGCTGCATGATCAATGACGAAAACCACTTTTGAGGAATCCCAGACTTTCGATCCTCCCATTTCGCGAAAACCCCTAATGGTTAAGGGAGCTGTGGTGTCTGAGGCCATTACAGCATCGACATCAACGATCGCAATATCATTTTGGAAAACGGGCTGATCAGCATGTGCTGAAACAATTTTCTCGATTAGTGTTTGACCCATTATAAACCCTCCTTTGTAATATAAAAACAAATCAAACCGTATAATGGAATGCAAGTTCATTCTACGGGATAGAAAAACGGTTAGTCAACACATAATATTTGATTATTTAAATTATTTAGAAAAATATACATTCTACAAATATTGATATATCAAGGTTTGTGCAGATATATATTAGATTTTTCAGAATTTTTTATTGACAGTCTTCTTGAACTCCTTTACGATGAAATCAAATAAATTTGGATTTGTAATCCGTATAGCGGTTTGAATATATACAATTTTTATTTTCAATTTCGTACAATGGATTGAAATCCTATACACCTTTCCATTTTGAACAATAGAGGAGAAATAGAAAATGAGTGAAACAGTCCGTTCTGTAGAAAGAGCCATTGATATCCTTACCAGCTTTACAATGGAGAATCCCGCTTTAACCGTTCCTGAGTTAAGCCAAAAAACGGGCTTAACCAAATCAACTGTTTTCAGGTTATTGGCTTCCTTAGAGGCAAAAGGGATGGTGGAAAAAAACCCGTATACGCATGAATACAGGCTTGGGATTCGAATATTATCACTTGGCAATGTCGTACAAAGTTCTTTGGAGCTGGTTGATGTTGCGAAGCCAATAATGAAGGGACTTTCTGAAAAAACACAGGAAACGGTCAATATTAATATTGTTCATGGAACGAACCGGGTCTGTGTTGACCGGATTGATGGAAATCAGGCACTTAGAAAAGTATCTGAAGTAGGTAAACTGCTTCCATTACATGCAGGGGCATCAGGTAAACTATTATTGGCTTTTTCAGATCCCGAAATAATCACACATGTACTAAAAGAGCAAAAAGAATTAATGGAAGAATCTGCTTTAAATAATCTAAAACTGGAGCTTTTTGATATTAGAGAAAAAGGTTATGCCGCAAGCTTCAGTGAGCGGCTGGAAGGAACTGCCTCTATATCTGCACCCATTAGGGACTACACGGGAGAAGTTATTGCAGGCATTACGATCTCTGGTCCTCTAGTAAGATTTACAGAAATAAAGGTTGAACAGTTTATTCATGACATTCTGGATGCAAGTGAAAAGATTTCAAGAGAAATGGGATTTATGAAAGGCAAATTAAAGAATAAGCTGCTTTAATATCCACATTCATAGGGGGGAGAGAATGGAACGAAAGAAGCTAGTTACAGATGTTCTCATTATAGGCGGAGGCTCAACAGGGCTGATTGCTGCACTTGAAGCAGCGAATCACTGTTCAGATATTACGATTATTTGCAAACAAAAGGCTGGAAGAAGCGGAAATACAATCGTTTCGGGATCCGCTTTTTCCGTTGTTGTCCCAGAAGAGGGCAACCCTGATTCTGAAGAAACTTATTTTAATGATTTAATTCGCTCTGGAAAAGGCATAAATCAAAAGGAATTAACGAGAACATTGGCCTCTCTATCTGGGGGAACGATAAAATGGCTGGAGAGCTGCGGCATGGAATTTTTTAAAACAAATAGCCAGTATGTAAAAAGACAGCCGCCAGGACATTCTCATCCCCGTTCTGTCCCAACAATATGGGATGGATACTCCTATTTAGCTAGAGGCTTATCGTTTATGAAACCTTTATCCGAAAGTGTGAACAAGAGGCGCATAAGAGTTTTGGAACAAACAGCTGTAACTCATTTACTTACAGCAAATGGCAGGATTGCTGGAGCAATTGCCATTGATGTAAATGAAAGCGAATTCATAGAGATCTCCTGTAAAGCTATTATCTTAGCAAATGGAGGAGCAGGAGGCATGTTCGCTCATAATAATAATACGGTTGGGATTACCGGAGATTCCTATGCCCTTGCCTATGAAGCCGGTGCTGTCTTAAAGGATATGGAATTTGTCCAATTTTACCCTACCCAGATGATTAAGCCTATGAAGATGCCTGCATCCAACCCGCTTTTTGGTGATGGTGCAGTATTAAGAAATAAAGATAAGGAATTATTTATTCACAAGTATGTAGAAGGCGGTGATAAGGCGGCGACGAGGGATAAAATGGCCCAGGCTATATTTCAGGAAGTAGAGAGGGGCTATGGAATCGAAGGGGGAGTGTATTTTGATTGCACTGGCATTCCGGAAGAAGTACTGGATTCAAAGTATACTCATTTCTGTAATCAGCTTAAGAAAAAAGGTGTAGACCCTAAAAAAGATATGGTGATCGTTTCGCCGACCACTCATTACTTTTTAGGCGGGGTAAAAATTAATACTAGTTGCGAGAGCAGTATACCAGGCCTCTATGCAGCTGGAGAGGCTGCAACAGGCACACATGGTGCTAATAGACTTTCCGGAAGCTCTATTGCTGACACTGTTGTTTTTGGGAGAATTGCTGGTAAATCGGCAGCTGAATATGCAGCAGTTACCCAGCATGAAAAAATAAACCCGCAGGATCTGACCAGCAAATTGGAAGAATTAAAGCTTCATCCTCATGGCGACGTGCCCCTATCTGAAATGAAAGAATTAGTGAGAACCATCATGTGGAGATGTGCGTCGGTAGTTAGGGAAGAATCGGCACTTCGATCAGGACTTAAATCGCTTTGTAAAGTAGAATCCAGCCTGGATAATATCGCTGTTCGAAACTTCAAGGAAGTTGTTTCCTATCAGGAATTATCCAATATGGTTACAGTGGGTAAGCTGACCATCAAAGGGGCACTCGAGAGAAAGGAAAGCAGAGGATCTCATTGGAGAAGAGATTATCCAAATGAGAGGGAAGTCTTCCTTGGGAATTTTGAATATTCGAAATCATCAGATGGAGATGTAATCAATTACCGTCCTTTGGATGGATTATTAATAAATAATTAACATTAGGAGGTACATAATTAATGAAAAAAAGCTCACTTATTGGTCTTGTCCTTGTAGTAGTCATGTCACTTTTCCTATCTGCCTGTTCATCTTCTTCTGAAGCGAATGGATCTGGAGAAAAGTTTTTAAGAATTGGCACTGCTAGTATGGGAGGAAATTTCTTTCCTCTAGGAAGTGCTATTTCAACCATTATTTCTGATCATGTTGATGGGTTTGTTGGAAGCGCACAAGCAACAGGTGGTTCCGCTGAAAATGCAAATTTCCTAGGAACGAAAGAAGTAGAATTAGCCTTAGTCCAGTCTGGGACTTTAAGAGAAGCCACTACAGGTACGGGAGCTTTTGAGGGGCGGAAAATAGAAAATATGAGAGGCCTTACCTCCATCTATTTTAATGAGTTTCATATTTTAGTGAGAAAGGATGCCGGCATTGATAGCATTGAAGATATTAAAGGTAAAAAGGTAGCGGTAGGACCTGCTGCAAGCGGCATTGAGATTAATACGAATCAGCTGTTAGAACAATATGGTATTACGCCAGATGATTATAAAGCCGTCCATGGCACTAGACAGGAGGCTACTGATGGTTTACAAACTGGCCAGGTTGACGTTCACATTTATGGAACTGGGGTAGGAAGTGCTCAAGTATCGGAACTGCTTCGTACAGGTGATGTTAAATTATTGCCTATGAGCCAGGAAGCTATTGACAAGATGGTTGAAGCATACCCTGACTTTGGACCAGCTGCAATTCCTGCAGGTACGTATGAAAATCAAGAGGAAGAGATTCCAACCGTTGCAGGTGCATCTGTTCTTGTCGCACATGATGAAGTAGATGAAGAGGTCGTTTATAGTGTAATGAAACAATTATATGAAAATAAAGAAGACTTAATTAGTGCCCACCAATATTTTAAGCAGATGAATACAGAAACGGCTGCAAACGGAATGGTAGTGGATCTGCATCCAGGAGCTGAGAAGTATTTGAAGGAAGTTGGCGCGATTAAGTGATCGGAGGTGCAGTAAATGCAAAAAGGAAATACGGAAAAGACAGTTCAAACGTTAACTGGCAAGAGAAGGAAATTCACTGGAAAGTGGAAAGTCTCCATCACTATATTGACCATATTGTTATCTCTTTTTCAGCTTTATACAGCAGCATTTGGCACGTTCGCTCCATTAATCCAGCGCAGTATTCACTTAAGCTTTATTCTATCCTTAGTCTTCCTTTTATTCCCTGCAACCAAGAACTCTCCTAAACACAGAATCACTTTCTTTGATATGGTTTTACTCTTATTGGCCACAGGCAGTACTCTTTATCTCGTTTGGAGATACCCTCAATACATTAGTACAGGAGGGCTTCATAACCCCCTTGATACTTATATAGGGATAGTCAATATCCTGATGGTCATTGAAGCTGCCAGAAGGGCAATTGGGAAGGCACTGCCTATTATTGCGTTTATATTTATCGCCTACATCTTTATGGGACCTATGATTCCTGGGCCACTAAGGCATAGCGGGTTTTCACTGGATCGTATTGTTCAGCATCTCTACTTAACAAGTGAAGGCATTTATGGGCAGATTTTAGGTGTTTCTGCCACGTATATTTTCCTTTTTATCTTATTCGGCGCGTTTCTATCAGTAACAGGAATGTCAAAGTTATTCAATGATGTCTCCATGGCGATTGCAGGACACACAAAAGGGGGCCCTGCTAAGGTATCTGTCATCTCAAGTGCGTTTATGGGAACAATTAGCGGCAGCACCTCTGCAAATGTCGTGACCACTGGTACTTTTACGATTCCTTTGATGAAAAAGATCGGGTTTAAACCTCATTTTG
Source organism: Cytobacillus sp. GQ23 (assembly GCF_059758675.1). NCBI lineage: Bacteria > Bacillati > Bacillota > Bacilli > Caryophanales > Bacillaceae > Cytobacillus > Cytobacillus sp. GQ23. The sequence goes on along the minus strand of NZ_JCAXER010000019.1, from coordinate 80,422 downwards.
CAGGCGGAGTGGAAGCAGCAGCATCAGCAGGCGGACAAATCATGCCGCCAGTTATGGGCGCGGCCGCTTTTATAATGGCTGATAGCCTGGGAATACCGTTTGTTCATATTCTTGGGTACGCGCTAATCCCAGCGATCCTTTATTTTTCAGGTATCTTAGTCATTCTTCATTTAAGATCTTCTAAGATTGGCTTAAAAGGGCTGGAAAAAAGTGAGCTTCCAAGATTAAAGGGTGTCATGAAAGAGCAGGGGCATTTATTTTTCCCGATCGTTGGGCTGGTGTATCTCTTAATTGAAGGATATGACGCTTTGTATGCCGGGGTATGGGGAATTGTGTTGGCCATAGTGTTTAGTTCATTCAGGAAAAGCACCCGAATTAATCTAAAGAAATTAATAGAAGCTTTACAATCGGGTGCGTTGAATGCGATTCCGGTAGCCGCAGCTTGTGCAGTTATAGGGATTGTTATCGGTGTATCATCCCTCTCCGGTGCTATTTTGGCAATGGGAGCAGCCGTCTTAAAAATGAGCGGCGGATATTTAGTTACCACTTTAATCCTTACGATGATCCTTGCCATATTAATTGGGATGGAGCTTCCTACAACAGCTAATTATATTTTGACTAGTGCCATTGCGGCTCCGGCCATAGTTTCTTTGGGAATTGAGCCAATTTATGCCCATATGTTTGTCTTCTATTATGGAATTCTTTCTACAGTCACGCCGCCTGTCGCAATAGGAGCGTTTGCTGCTGCAGGAATAGCAGGCAGTGACCCGAATAAGACAGGATTCTCAGCTTTAAAGCTTGCGATCGTCGGGTTTATTATTCCTTACATGTTTATTTATTCTCCCAGCTTGTTATGGTCACCAGATTCAACCCTATTGGAGCTCTTGCCTTCATTAATAACAGCCTTGATCGGAGTTTTATGTGTGGGATCTGTAATGGAAAAATATTTGCTGCTCCGAATGACGATTCTAGAGCAAGTCATTATGGCAGTTTCAGCATTATGCCTTATTAAAAGTGGTTTAGTAACAGATATTATCGGGATCTCATTATTTGCACTGGTTGCGGCCAATCAATTTAGGCTTATAAAAAGCAAAAAAAGGGCAGAAATGGATCAGGAATTAGTTGTTTAAACGGGATGGTGAGACTAATAGAGTCAACAAACTCCATTAGTCTCCCTATAAATTACATTCTTAAAGGAGTTTTTCTATGAGTATAAACTCAAATGGTCCGTTAGCGGGCATCAGAATATTAGATCTCTCAACTATGATTGCAGCTCCTTTTGGGGCAACTTTGCTAGGGGATTTTGGTGCAGAAGTAATAAAAGTGGAAATGCCCGGCAAGGGAGATTCTCTTCGCCAAATGGGCCCATTCCATGGGGATGAACCACTTCGCTGGCCTGGTCTTGCAAGAAATAAAAAATCCATTACTTTAGATTTGCATACAGAAGAGGGTCAGCAAATCTTAAAAGAATTGGCAATGAAATCAGATGTTATTATTGAAAACTTCAGGCCAAAAACCCTTGAAAAATGGAATTTAGGATATGAGCAGCTTAAAAAAGTAAATCCTGAATTAGTCATGATTCGAGTAACAGGATTTGGACAGACTGGTCCAAACTCAAGTAAAGCAGGGTTTGGCACACCAGCAACCGCTTATAGCGGATTTACGTATCTTCATGGGTATCCTGATCGCCCTCCAATCAGTCCCTCATTTTCATTATTAGACTATATTACAGGCATTTACGTAGCTTTTGCTACAACTACAGCGTTGTATTACCGTGACAGTCAAGAAAGCGGTACGGGGCAATATGCAGATATAGGACTTTATGAAGCGATGTTTAGAATGATGGAATTCCTTGTCGCTGATTATGATCAAAATGGAGTTATAAAAGAAAGATCACCTGGATTAAGCGGACATTCAAGTCCTGCCGGAACCTTTCAAACTAAGGATGGCCACTGGCTCGTGCTCGTAACAAGTTCGGACCGTACATTTAATCGTCTCGCTAAAGCAATGGGACGGGAGGATATGCTCGAAGATGAGAGATATTATACAAATTCAGAGCGCCTTAAACGATTTGAAGAAACGAATGGAATTGTTGCCGATTGGGTAAAGACCATGACCCGAAAAGAACTGCAGGTACTGCTCGATGAGCATGGAGTTCCAGTAAGCCCAATCCAATCTATTGAGGATATTTTTAATGATGAGCATATAAAGGAACGCGAAAATATTATCGAAGTTGCCCATCCTCGTTTAGGGAAAATCAAAATGCCAGGTATTGTTCCTAAGTTTTCTGAGACTCCTGGATCAGTCTATCGGATTGCACCTGATTTAGGGGAACATACAGAGGAAATTCTCAAGGGCATTTTAGAATTGGATGAAAACAGAGTTCGAGAACTTAAAGAAAAGAAGGTTATTTAATAAAAGAGAAAAAGGAGAAATGGTTATACAATGTCATATCCAAATGAAGTGACCATTACAGAAGTATGTCCTAGAGATGGGTTTCAAAGTTTGTCAGAAGTCATTCCGACAGAAGAAAAAGTTGAATATATAAATAGATTAATTGATTGCGGCTTTAGGCAAATCGAGGTAACTTCATTTGTTCACCCGAAGGCAATTCCGCAATTAAGCGATGCGAGTGCCGTTTTAACTAAAATTAAACGAGTCCAAGGAGTTAAATTAAGAGCTCTCGTACCAAACGTAAAAGGGATGGAAAGAGCCATAGCGGCCAATGTTGACAAAGTGAAGTTAATGCTGTCTGCTACAGACTCTCATAGTTTAAGCAATGCCAATACCACAACCTTTGAAGCAATGAAGGCGTTTGAAAGTCTCGTCAAATCTGCTGAAGATTCACTTGTTCAAATTGGCGGATCCATCTCTGTTGCATTCGGATGTCCTTATGAAGGAAATGTCCCAATTGAGAGGCATCTTGAAATTTGCAGGCGATACGAAGAACTGGGTATTAAGGATATCTCATTAGCGGATACAACCGGGATGGCAAATCCGGTGAAAATAAAAACCGTTGTTTCAACACTAAAGTCTCAGTTCCCAGATTTTCATTTTTCGCTGCACCTGCATAATACTAGAGGTATGGCATTTGCTAATGCAGTTGCCGGACTGGAAACAGGGATCAAGGATTTTGATAGTTCTGCTGCAGGTCTTGGTGGGTGTCCCTATGCACCAAATGCAAGCGGAAATATTGCTACTGAAGATCTGGTTCACGGATTTGAGGAAATGGGAATCAGAACAGGCATTCAGCTTGATAATGTGATGAAAATTGGAAGTGAGTTAAAAGAAAGATTTCCGGATGAATCAAACAGCTTCATCTTAAAAGCAGGGAAATGTTCCGACCTTAGTAGATCACCGAATGAACAAGTAAAAATTGGAGAATAAACAAGAAAGCATATTAATAGAATATCCTCGAATTTGTTATTTCTTTATCGGTTACCCGGTATTTAAAATCGGGTAACCAGATGGATTAACATTTTGATAGTTCCTCAATCTTATTTTTTCCCCTTATTTTATGGTGCCCCTATACTTACACCAACTCTCTTTAACCAATCGTTTACTTAAGATATAAACTAATTTAATTATAAGCGTCACAAAAAGAACCCCTGCATCGTTTTATTTATGAACACAGCCAAGGGAGGGTGATTCAACCAAGATAGTGCTAAAAAACAGTAAACATTTCAACGTTAGATCAAGAATCATTGCTAATTCATAAAAGAAAAGGGGTAACCAAAATGACACAACGAATTAATTACATGCAACATTCACCAGAATTCCTCAATAAGATGATGGCACTGACTAATGCTGAGAAGGAAAGTTCCATTGAGGAGAAAATTCTACACCTCGTTCACATTAGAGCTTCACAAATGAATGGATGTGCCTTTTGCGTGGATATGCATATCAAGCAGGCAAAGATTCATGGCGAGGGTGAGCTTCGTCTTTATCATATACCGATTTGGCGCGAATCCACTTTATTTAGCCCTCGCGAACGAGCAGCGCTGGAATGGACTGAGATTTTGACTAAGCTGCCTGAACACGGTGTTCCTGATGAAGTTTATGACAGTGTTCGTGAACATCTTTCTGAAAAAGAATTATCTGATCTTACCTTTTCCATAATGGCAATCAATGCCTGGAACCGTATCAGCATAGCTTTCAAAAATGTGCCGGGTTCTGCTGACGCTGCTTTTGGATTAACTAAAGCAGGACTGTGAGTGGCAGAACAACGAAAAGCTCATTCACCTTAAACATACAAAAAAGACCGGTAAGATGGAAGAAATCATCTTATCGGTCTCAAGAATTAAACCTCTGTAGGCTTCAATTTGTCCGGGTTTCGGACAATGTATATATTCCGAATCCTATTTCCCTCAGTATGAATGATGCCCACCGTCTGAATCCCATCATCAGAACGCTGAATAAAAGCAGGCTGTTCATTGATTATGCTGATTTCAATTGGCATTGCTCTTTCATCTCTTGATGCTTTGTGTACAGTTCCCATGAGAAAGCGGGCAACATGATCACTTGTTTTAATAGGAAATATAGCAGCTTTTGCTTTTCCTCCGCCATCAGAGACCAATATTACATTAGGATCAAGCATGGATACCATTCGCTTCATGTTCCCTTGTTTGAGTGCTGCCAGAAAGTCCGTAACCAGTTCATTAGGGGCTGTTTCCGTATGATCAAGCTCTTCAGAGGAAATCCCCATTTTTGCACGGGCACGACTGAATAGTTTACGGCAATTCGCCTCGCTTTTTTCGATGAGCTCTGCAATTTCCCTATAATCAAAGCCCAGTGCTTCACACAGGACAAAAACAACACGCTCCGCTGGCGTAAGCCGTTCAAGCAGTACGATCATGGCATAAGACAATAAATCACCACGTTCAACCGATTCGATGGAATCATCACCAGTATTCGAATGAAACAGCGGTTCCGGCAGCCATTCCCCATAATATTGCTCCCGCTTTTTGCGGGCCGATTTTTGTATATCATAACACCGATTTGTGACCATTTTACAAAGATAGGCTTTAGGATCCGTCAGCTTCTCCTTTGGCACATCATATATTTTCAAAAAAACATCATGTACAACATCCTCTGCATCAGAGGCAGAACCTGTCAATTGATAGGCCAGTTTAAACAGCAATCCTTTATATTGCATGTACATTTCCTGCATCATTTCACTTCCAATCTTATTCGGCCAAATGCTGATACAAAGCAAAGGCTCCAAAAATAAAACGAGTAAAGGAGAGTTTTTGTGACAAAGAGGAGAGGTGTTCAAGAATTATTACACAAACTTCTTTTTACTTAACATGAGTGTTGGCTTAGGAAGAGTTTATTTTTTAACTAACTATAAACAGCTTTGGAGTTAAAGTACCGCATTTTAACAAATTATATAGCAGAAAATCAAAGGAAACTTTTTGAAAAACAGATGTATTTCATTTTAAACTTGGGATTTTATATATATTATATCTGGGGCACGTTGCTTGATAGAACTTTTTTGCTTTCGGTGAAAAATTAAGGGAACCGTTTTTGACATGCGTCTGTATGATGGAAATTTCTTGACTAAGAGCTTGCTGTCTTAAGATGCATTTCCAAAAAAATCACCTATAAGTTCCAGCATTAGAGAATAACTAATAAGCCCAGCAGGTATAAGAATGTGTACGAATTTTTTAGAATTTATAAATCACTGAGACGAGTTGAGTGCAGGCTCTTTTCATACACATCTTACATCATGATAAAGGTGTGTGCCTGTCCCCTAATTATATAGGCATTACTATACTTGGGGACAGGCAACTTTTTAAATTGTTTATTTACAAAAATTTCTTACATAGCCAGTGACAACGGCCAATAGTAAAAAACATATGTAAGTAAAATAAAAACGATGCCGCTTATTCGAGCAGCTCTTTCTCGTATACATTTCACTCGAAGAAGTGCCTGTCTGTCCATTCCATTGAAAGGGCTGGCACCAAGTTTCAGCATTCCTCAATGTTAAACTATTCCATAAACCCAAATAAATAACTTTATAAAAAATATGCTTTTAAATCCAGAACAATAAGTCTATTATAGTAATTAAAATTAAAAAAGGAGATTCATATGATTTCATCTATTCAAGATCAACTTCAAGTATTTAGAGAAAGTCAAAAAAACAGGGGGCGGCTGCTTATCAATTGTCCTGATCAACCGGGTATTGTGGCTGCTGTTTCCCAGTTTCTGTTCCAGTATGATGCTAATATTATCGAATCGAGTCAATATTCGACAAATCCAGAGGGTGGCACCTTTTTTATCCGAATCGAGTTTGAATGTCCTGGTTTACAGTCGAAGGAAGAAGAGTTGAAGAGTCAATTTAAGGAAATCGCAGAAACATTTTCAATGGAATGGAAATTAGCATTTGTTTATGAATTGAAGAAGACAGCTATTTTCGTATCAAAAGAACTTCATTGTTTACGTGAGCTGTTATGGGAATGGCAAAGTGGTGATTTGCTTACCGACATCGCTCTTATTGTGAGTAATCACGAGGAAGCAAGACAAATTGCAGAATCCTTGCATATTCCATTCTTTTACATACCAGCAAGCAAAGAAAATAGAGAGGAAGTGGAAGAAAGACAGCTGCAGCTTTTAAAAGAATTTGATATTGACTTAATCATCTTAGCCAGATATATGCAGATTTTGACGCCGGTTTTTGTAGAGGCTCATCCATTCAAGATCATTAATATTCATCACTCTTTCCTTCCTGCATTTGTTGGTGCGAGGCCATATGATCGAGCCCATCAGCGCGGAGTAAAAATAATTGGGGCAACGTCTCATTATGTTACAAACGATCTTGACGAAGGACCAATCATTGAACAAGATATCAAGCGTGTCGACCACCGGGATCATATAGATGATCTAAAAAAGAGCGGACGTTCTATTGAACGAAGTGTTCTTGCCAGAGCGGTTAAATGGCATTTAGAAGACCGGATTATTGTTCATGAAAATAAAACAATTGTTTTTTAAGAAAAAGGATCTGTAATGAGCGCCTGTCTCTCAGTTTAGTAATGCATTTTCTTGTGATCTGCCCATGTCAAGCAGACAGTGGAAATAATAAAAAAGCCTTAGGCAGCCTTAGCTCTATATCCCATAGGGCTAAGGACTTTTAAGTGTTTTTTGTTTTCTGCTGAAGATTTTTACCGAAATGTAGTGGGAAAAAGGTGTACAACGATTTGAATAGGAATAGCTTAGAGGCAAAATGAGATTGAGGCAGCCATGGAATCAAAAGTGCATGAACAAATCCCCCATTTTCCTTTAGATGCGCTTTGGTGGGGGGAGTTATCAAATTTGAGCAGAAATAACATTTACCAAATTGGACAGATAAACTATATATGTTAATATATGGTAATGTTGATATTTATCAAAGTATAAAGGGCCTGACGCCGGTTGCGTTAAGTTAATACGTTATTTCAAGAAGGGACAGCTCCTCTTTTTTGAGGAATTTTTAGTAGTCTAAATAAGATATAAGTGATTACTTCTTGGGCTGCTCAAGTGCTTGGTAAGCTGCCTGATACTTTCCACCATCCGTAACTTCTGAATGGTACAAGGCCTTTAGGGCATTGTTTTTTTCAAGACCATGCTCAACCTTCAGTTCTTTAAAGCGTGTATGCAATTCTTTATTTTCCTTAATTAGTTGTTGCATTTGCGATTTTATATACTTCAAAATATTTATCTCCTTTCTGAATCTCTGAGTTTAGCCTAACTTTTAATAGAAATAACCTGTCTAAAAAGATCCCTAAATTGCTCCCGGTCTTCTGCTGTAAAAGGCTTTGGTCCCTTTGTTCGCTGTCCGCCTTTTCTAGCCATTGCACTTAAATAACGTGTTTGTAATAATTGGTCAATATTTTCATTTGTATATCTAAATCCTTTATGGTGAAGTACGATCACTCCTTTTGCTAAACCTAGTGAAGCAAGGCCATAATCTTGCGTGACGATAATATCTCCTTTTTCCACTAACTTCACAATTCGATAATCTGCAGCTTCTGCTCCAGAATCAACATAAATAGTTTCCACTCCGGATGGCTGTTTTGCATTAGAAAAATGAGAAAAGCTTGTAACAAGGATAACCGGAATTTCAAAAGTCCTTGCTTCAGAAATAATAACTTCTTTCACCGGACAAGCATCTGCATCCACATAAATTTTCATCTTTTCCCTCCTGTTAAGAAGTTCTACTTAATAAAACTTTACCTTTTCAAAGGGATTTGTGACTTTGTTTGAAATGATCAAGAGTTCTTTCTTTTGCTATAATTTCTTTCCTCATATTATACTTTATAGATTGTGTTGGCAAATGGTGGTTCAATTGCGCATTAAAGGAGAATCCTGGTACTGGTTTTGGCAGCATTAATTTTGCAGGGGTGTAATGATATGTCTAAGGAAGAAAAAGAAGAGATAGTTGAAAAGTCCACTGAATCTGCAGTTCAGTATTATCGCAAGTACTTGAATGAAACAGCAGTTCAGGCAGCCATTCCTCAAAATATTGCTCCCGTTTTATGCGAGCCGATTTTTGTATATCATAACACCGATTCGTGACCATTTTACAAAGATAGGCTTTAGGATCACTCAGCTTCTCCTTTGGGACATCATATAACTTTAAAAAACATCATGTACAACATCCTCTGCATCAGAGGTATAACCTGTTAATTGATAGGCCAGTTTAAACAGGAATCCTTTCTATTAAATCCAAGCAGTTAAGTTAGCATGGGATTTTTACAAAAAGCATTCACATTTTATTATTGACATTATAAAGAAAACATTACAGTAACATGACGCTGATCATTACCTGGAATTGCTTAAAAAAGGAAAGAAAAAAAAGCCGTTTAGAAGTGATATTGTTAATGGCTGCATGGGGAGTATTTTAGGAGTTCTGTAGGAAATACATTACAATATTGCTTTCAGCGTCAGCCCACAGGGCCGACGCTATTTTTTAGAATCAAAAGGATGTGGGAAATTTATAAAAAAATGAAAAAAGGAAGAGTGTTACTATCTTCTTCGGTAACTCTCTAAATTTATCTGAGTTTAATAGGATAAAAATCCCTTATGTATTCCAAAATAGAGAAGTTAGGACGACATTTCTCTTCTTATTGGTAATGTACAGCAACGGAAAGAACCACCAGATTTAATGATTTCATCAAATTCAACTTCAATGACTTCATACCTGTGGAGTTTTAGTTGGTTATTTACTTTTTTGTTATTTGGCAAACTCACAATTCTGCGGTTACCTAAAGATAAGATATTGGTGCCGAGAGAAAATTGCTCTTCTTGATCAACTTCAATTAGATCATATTTTTCAGATAGGAGATTTATTTCTTGCCTTGAGAAGGCAGGTGAATAGATTAAAGCTAGATTTTCCGACAAGATATTAAATACACAATCCAGATGTAAATATTGATGTGAGAAGGGTAGGGGGGTTACTGTGTGTTCATTTAATAAATGTTTAAGTTCAAGATATGAACTCCAATCTGTTCGCTGACTGATTCCTACATATACAATTTCATTATCAATAATCACATCCCCGCCTTCAATAGAATGATTAAATATATTGTAATAAGGGATGTCGTTGCTCGATAAAAAATTTTGTAGTACTGATGTCTCTTCTCTTCTTACTTCACTTGCCATCTTGCCAACTAATAGCATATTTCCTATAGTAAAGCCAATATCCCTGGTGAAGACCTGTTCGTTCAATAGTCTTTTAGTTGGTAATTCAAGCGTTACTATACCATTAGACCTTAGTATCTTTGTGAAATGATCGAATTGTATACGAGCCTTTTGCACATCTACTCCTGTAGAAATGTAATGCTTTTGAGTCTCATTTATTAAACTATTTATGTTTATATTTTTAGGTTCACAAACAATAACTTCCTTTAAAGTATCGTATTCATTATTACAACAAGATCTTAGAAGTTCAGCATCTGCATTCATCATTATCCCTCACTTTGTATATGATTTTGTGATTTTTTGGCTTTATGGGTATTATGTATTGTATTTAGTTAGGATAAATCCACTATGCAATTTAATGGATTATCGTCAATAAATCTAATTTTTGTATACGGCTGTTCACTGCAAATTGCAGCTGCGTAATTCGAATGTTCTATAATTTTAAAATGATATCCCGAAGCATCTTCCATATGAACTCTCATTTCCACGGCACCTAATCTCCACATATCCATATCAAAACCAAAGTGTGAAAAAGAATCTGTAATACCTGTCCCTATAGCCTTCACATAAGCTTCCTTCAGTGTCCAGATTTTATAAAAAAACAAAAGGCGTTCTTGATCTTGCAGGCTGTTAAAATACTTCCTCTCTTCTTGTGTGAAACAGTAATCAATAATAGACAGGTCTAATGGCCTGATAGATTCGATGTCTACACCAATCTTACCATTTGAGGAAAAGCCGCATATGATCTTGTCTTCAGAGTGAGAAAGGTTAAAATCTCCTGAAAATGTATGGGTGGATGGACACAAATAAGGTCGGCCATTACTAGATCTTTTAATATTTACAAGGTTACAATTTAGTGCCCTTTTTAGTTTCTTTCGAATAAAAACCTGAGCAGCCAAGGATCTTTGCCGGTCTGCCTGGTGATGATATTTATTTATTCTATTTTGTTCAGATAATGGCAATTGCTCTAATTGTTTTTGCATATCATCCGGTGTTAATAAGGGACCTATTTTAAAAATATAAACCTCTGCATTCTCATTTGTTAAATCCATATAGACCTCACAAAAATTTTGAATTTTTTAACAAATACATATACAGCCTATATTTTGTAAGAAATGATGTCAAGAAATTGCAACATTAAAATTTACTTTGAATAATCTTTACCTTTTCTTTAACTATTTCTACAATTTTATAACTATATAAGCACAAATAACCATTTTTAATGGTATTGATAAATTTTTCTAAATTTTGTTGATATTAAAGAGAAATTTGCGTTAACATTATTTTGCATATATTACAAAAAATGAATGGAGGGGAATGGGGGATGAACAAAACCGATGAACTGCGACGTATTGTTTCGAATACTGAGGTAGAATTCTCAGGAGCTGTCTTAGTTCGGGATGACCAAGACACTCTTCTAAAGGAAGGATATGGACAAGCTAATCGCAGCGAGGGTATTCCTAACAATGTGAACACAAGGTTTGGTATGGCATCGGGATGTAAAATATTTACGTCTATAGCGATTTGTCAGCTTGCAGAAAAAGGTGTGCTGGATTTTCAAACACGTTTAAAGGATTGTTTAGATATACAATTCCCTAACTTTAGTGAGGACATTACAATTCATCATTTGTTAACTCACACATCTGGGGCACCGGATTATTTTGATGAAGAAGTCACAGATGATTATGAAGGCATATGGAACGAGAAGCCTATGTATTCTGTTCAATCACCTGTTGATTTCGTACCACTATTTCAAAATGAAAAAATGAAGTTCATCCCTGGAACAAAGTTCTCATATAGTAACTCGGGTTATATTATTTTGGGACTCATAGTTGAACAGACTACAGGAATGGCTTTTACTGAATATGTAGAGAACCATATTTTCAAACCTTGTGGAATGACAGACTCTGGTTTTTTCAGAATGGATCAACTGCCAGATAGAGTCGCGCTGGGGTACATAGATGATAAAGATGGCTGGAAAACGAATATATACTCTGTTCCGGTAAAAGGTGGACCCGATGGTGGAGCTTTTTCTACAGTTAACGACTTAGAAAAATTCTGGAATGGGCTTTTGAATGACAAAATCTTAAGTGAGAAATATAGAAAAATCTTATTAACACCTTATGTGAACAGTAATGACAATATCTTTTATGGTTATGGAGTATGGATTTCTATGGAGCAAAATGATGTATTGAAATATTTTGTATTAGGCTTCGATCCTGGAGTCAGAATGCATTCATCAGTTAATATGAAATCTAAAATTCAAACACATATATTGTCTAATATTGATCAAAGTGTCTATCCAATAGTAAAAGAAATTGATGACCTTTTTCAGCAAATTGCTAAATAAATGAGATAGCTTTATTTTAAGTAATATAAATTCAGAAGAAGGGATTAGTCATTGACGAATCCCCCTTTTTTATGATTCTTATCAAGAATCTCGGAGTTTAAGATTGTCAAGCTTGAATCCTAGTGAAATATAAATGCATTAGAAATGTAAAAATATATAAAAAGGAGTCAGAAAATTGAATAAAGAGGCTGGAGTTTTAGATGGAATTCCTCATCAAGGCTTGGAGAAGCACCGTTTTACTAAGGATATCACTTTAAGGATTTTTGAACTTCAACAAAAAAATAACTGGTATAACTTTTTTGCGATTGGTCTTGACTGGTTAATTATTTCTTCAGTCATTACCCTCCACCAATACATCACTAATATTTGGGTGTATTTGCTGGCAATTCTTATCATAGGCAGCAGAATGCGAGGGCTCGATATAATGATGCACGAAGCGAGTCATCGAATGCTTTTTAAAAATCAAAAACTAAATAAATGGGTGGCTAGTATTTTTGCTGCTTACCCTATATTCATTTCTTATAAGGCTTATTGCAGCAGTCATATGAATCATCACAGGTTTTTATGGAGTGAAATAGATCCTGACAAACAAAGATACAAAATTGTAGGCTTAGATAATCCTTCAAAGAATAAAATTTCTTTTTTTATAAGTCACTGTGTTAAGCCGGTTTTTTTGGTTCACGTTCCTAATTATTTAATAGGCATGATAAAGGTTACAGCTTATTCAAAAGGTGAACCGCTTATAGATCAAATTGTTAGAATTTCGTTTTGGTGTGTAATTCTAGCGAGTTCTATTTACTTTGGTTTTTGGCAAGAGTTAATTTTATACTGGTTTGTCCCTTTTATAACTACTTTTCAAATTTTGAAATATTGGGCTGAAATGGCTGAGCATGCAGGGCTTGAATCTGATAAAGAAATCTTTGCATCCAGAAACTCCTTTGGAAATTGGCTCGAACGTTTGTTACTACATCCTCATAGAAATTCATACCACTTAGTTCATCATTTGTTTCCCGCTGTTCCACACTACAATATTAAGAAGGCTCACATGATATTACTGGAAGATCCCGATTACCGTAACGCTCATCACTGTACAGGATTCTTTTTATCATTTGCCCCTGGTTTCTCCTCTGTTATAGATGATATTCAAGGGCACATACCTTTTTGGAATAAATTAAAAGATAAACAATAGAATGCTAGATTACATTTAATCTAACGAACATGGTGTAATTAAACACTAAAATGAAGGGGTTATAAATTTGAGTAAAGTAGTTTTATTTTGTTTCCCGTATGCAGGGGGATCTGAGGCGGTCTTTTATAACTGGAAAAAACACCTTTCACCCAACATTGATTTACAGCCGATACACTATGCAGGGCGAGGAAAAAGGTTCAATGAAAAGTGTTATTCCAATTTTAATGAAGCTGTGAAGGATATATGTGAACAGATAATTCCTGTGATAAAAGAAAGGGATTATGCTTTCTTTGGTCATAGTATGGGTGGGTTAATTGCCTATGAGGTATGTGTCTGCCTATTGGAGAAAGGATATAAGCCTCCTGTTCATTTGTTCATGTCAGGTATTAAACCGCCAAATAAAATCCGGACAAAAAAAATTCATCAGTTGCCTGATCAAGAGTTCAAAGAAGAATTATACAAATTTAACGGCACACCTTTAGAGGTTATTAATAATGAACAGTTAATGGAGATTTTTATTCCTATTCTTCGAGCTGATTTTAAGTTGATGGAGGAGTATGTTTGTAATTCCGAAATAAAGAAATTAAATAGTGGAATCACTGTAATGTATGGTTGTGATGAAAATATGTCTGATCAAGAAATGAGTAAGTGGTCTGACTATACTCATCATGACACGGAGGTATTAAAATATCCAGGTGACCATTTCTTCATTAGCGAACATTATAAGGAAATAGTAAATAAGATGAACAAAACATTGTTAAGAAGAGGGGTATATTATGGTTACTACGAATAGTTTTAAAACGGAAGAAGAGAATTATTGGGCTGCAAAATTTTCGAAGGGTTTGGAAATAAGCAGTTTTGCTCAATTTGACTCAAGTAGAAATATTCGTTCAAAAGGGTATCTTACGTATAAATTACCAGATGAAACCTCATCTGGATTGTGTGCTATGAGTAATCAATCTGAGTATGGGTTATATCTTATTTTAATAACTGGTGTAAAATACCTCCTTTCTGTATATACACGTTCAAGTGATATCTCAATTGGAACGCCGGTAATAAAATCTCCTGCAGGCGCCGCATATCAAGACAATCCGCTTATAATTAAAAGCTGCATAAAAGAAAACATGAGTTTTAAAGAGTTCCTCCTTTCAGTTAAAGAAGATGTGGTATTATCCAATAAAAACCAGCAAATATCCAAATATACCTTAGAAAAATTACATGGCAGCGGCACAGAAGAAGGATCTATCTTCAGACCCCGCACAATTGTCCAGCTATCAAACATCAATGCCCCTGTTTCCAGTTATAAGGAGTACGCAGATGCCGTATTCCAATTTTGTTGGGATGAAAGCGGGATACATTGCAACGTTACCTATAACAAGCATACAGATGAGTTTGTACAGCGTTTAATGGAACAGATGAATCGTTTTTTTACCAGAGTGATTCAAGATCCAAATCAGAAGCTTCAAAACATAGAAATTGTATCTAATGAAGAACGCCGCTTAATTGAGCATGACTTTAATAACTCATCTAAGCCTTATCCTAAAGGGTCTTCTGTTGTTGAATTATTTGAAAAACAAGTTTTAAGAACACCAGATGACACAGCTGTCGTTTATCAAAGCCAAGAGCTAACTTATCAGGAATTGAATAGTAAGGCCAATAAGCTGGCTAAGCATTTTATAAAGAACGGTGTTACAGAAGGTGAAGTAGTGGCACTGATGATTGATCGTTCTTTAGAATTACCAGTAGCTGCATTAGGAATATTAAAAGCCGGTGCTGCTTACATGCCCTTAGACCCGAGCTACCCTAAAGAACGCATTAAGTATTTACTGCAGAATTCTAATATACATTACATACTGAAAGATAATAAAATTTCGTTAGACATTATATCGGATCAGACTACTGTTAACATGGATCATTTTATGGAATGTGATGAATCACATGAAAACCCTAATTTAGAGGTATCACCTGAGAGTTTAATGTATGTCTTATATACATCAGGAAGTACCGGTGAGCCTAAGGGTGTGATGGTTAAAAGGAATTCATTTGTAAATTTGGTGAATTGGTACACGACAGAATTTAAACTGGATTGTACAGATCATGTTTTATTAGTAGCTCCAATAAGTTTCGACACAGCCCATAAAAATATATTTGCCCCTTTAATTATCGGAGGTAAATTACATATTTATGAATCAGGTGTGTATGACTATAACCAAATGTCCGATTATATATACTCCAGGAAAATTACCGTATTTAATAGTACACCGAGTGGTTTTTATCCTCTTGTTTCATATAACGAGGGTTCGGATTTCCACAGATTGACTGCACTTAAGTATATATTTCTCGGTGGGGAGCCAATAAATAATAAAAAAATAAAACCGTTGATGGATTCTACAGCCTTGAATTGTGAAGTGATAAATACGTATGGACCTACTGAATGTACGGATTTAGCATCCTTCTATCGTATAAATGATCATGATTTTACTAAAGGGGAAAGTATTCCTATAGGTAAGCCCTTAGATAACACAGAATTGTATATAGTTGATCACAATATGAACATGGTACCTATTGGGGTTGTAGGGGAATTATGTATAGGTGGAGCGGGAGTATCAAAAGGATACATCAATGACCCAGGACTTTCTGACGAGAAGTTTATTAAAGTACCATTCAGTAACAGTAATAAAGTTTATAGAACTGGCGATTTAGCTCGATGGATGCCAGATGGCAATATTGAGTTTATAGGCAGAAAAGATAATCTCACAAAAGTCAGAGGTTATCGGGTTGAGATAGGAGAAATTGAAAATGCATTGTTAAAACATCAAAATGTTGATGAAGCAGTGGTGATTGCACTTGCCGATGAAGTTGGATCTAAAACATTATCTGCATTTTTTTCATCGGATTTTAAAATCCCAGCTTCTGAACTGAGAAAGTTTTTACTGGATCTGCTTCCTGAATTCATGATCCCAAATAACTTTATTCAATTAGAAAAGTTTCCTTTAAATCAAAATAAAAAGATTGATCGAAAAGCACTGACAAAATTGGAATATCACCCCACTTCAGACTTTAATTATGTTGCACCTGAGACAGAAGCAGAAAAGTACATCGTTCAACTTTGGGAAGAAATATTGAATATCAATCCTATAGGAATAAACGATGACTTTTTTGAAATTGGAGGACATTCTTTAAAAGCCGCTGCCATTATTTTAAAGGTAAATCATTCATTTAATGCAGGGTTACAGATAAGCGACTTATTTAAACACCCGACGATCAAGGAACTTGCAACAATAGTAAATAGACAGCAAAGGAATGTTGGTGCTGCTATCCAGCCTGTGGAATCAAGGGAGTATTATCCTGCAACTTCCCAGCAGAAAAGACAATTCATTATGTGGCAAATAAATAAAGAATCTGTAGCTTATAACTTGCCTGCAGCGACTATGCTGGACGGTCCACTTGATTACGGGCGTATTGATAACGTATTTCAAGAACTAGTCCGAAGGCATGAATCACTTCGAACTTCCTTCTCTTTTGTCAATAATGATTTAGTTCAGAAGGTTCACCCAGAAATGCAAGTAAAAGTCGAATTTATTGAAAATCTAAATAGTGATATAGAAGAAGAATTAAAAAGTTTCATGAATCCATTTAATTTATACACACCCCCGTTATTCAGAGTGAAGTTAGTAAAAATAGAAAACAACAAACATTTGTTATTGACAGACTTCCATCATATTATTTTTGACGGCATATCCATGGATATAATCATGGATGATTTTATAAATTTATATAACAATAAAAAACTGGAAGAAAATAATATCCACTATAAAGATTATGCAGTATGGCAGGAAAGCTTTTTTAATTCTGAAAATTTTAAAAGCAGTGAAGAATATTGGTTGAACAAGTTCATAGACGGAGGTGCTCGTCTTGAATTAAATACTGATTACCCCAGAAATACAGAACAGAATATATATTCTGATCAAATGACCCTAACTCTGGAACCGCATTTGGCAGCTAAATTAAGAGGAACGGCAGCTGAAAACGGCAGTACGCTTTACACTTTAATGTTAACTGCATTAAATATATTACTAAATAAATACACAGGACAAGACGATATTTCCATTGGCACTCCTTCTTCCGGCAGATTTCATACCGGTTTGGACAATGCTGTTGGCATGTTTGTAAACACTATAGTAATGAGGAATTTTCCTAATCCTGAAAAAAGCGTCGGAGAATTTTTAGAAGAAGTAAATAATTGTGTAGTTGAAAGCCTTGACCATGAAGATTATCCATTTGAGGAATTAGTGGACCAAATAGATGTTGAACGTAATTCAGAAAGAAATCCTCTTTTTGATATAATGTTCTCTCTTCAAAATATAGAAGAAAATGAAAATATTATAAGCGAAAATGAGGAATTAACCTATTACAAATATCCATTTGAAAGTAATATGACGCAGTTTGACATCTCAATAGACACCTTTGTTCAAAAAAATAAGGTAGAACTGAAATTTAAATATGCTAAACAACTTTTTAAAAAAGAAACAATAAAGAGAATGGCACAGCATTACTTGCAAATACTATCTTTTATTTCTAATAACACTGAGAGCTCAATAAAGGATGTTGAGATATTATCTCGTGAGGAAACAGAGCAATTATTAGCAGATTTTAATCATACAAAAACATTTACTAAAGAAGGAACAACTATACAAGATTTATTTATCTCTCAGGCTATCATTTGTAATACAGAGGCTAGTCTTGTGGATAACAATTCCATTGTTAGTTATGAGGAATTAGACAAGAGGTCAAATCAGTTATCACGTTTTTTGAGGAAAACAGGAGTTAAACGGAATACTGTAGTCGGGATAATGGCTGAACCTTCTGTAAATATGGCAGTCGGGATGCTTGGTATTTTAAAAGCTGGAGGTGCATACCTGCCTATAGACCCAATATTCCCTCAACAGAGAATCAATTATCTTATTAAAGATAGTCAGTGCAGTATAGTGTTAACAGACCAGGAAAATGAACATAAATTTGATGATAGAGTTAGAACTGTGCTGTTAAATCATACTACCTATAAAGAAGAACTCTCCCACTATATTGAAAACATAAACCAGCCTGAAGATTTAGCCTATGTTATATATACGTCTGGTACAACTGGCAAACCAAAAGGCGTGATGATCGAACACAAAAATGTAGTAAATCAGTTAGTTGGATTAAGAGATACTTTTAATGTAGAAAGCGGATTACATCATATATTACTAGCTAAATTTACATTTGATGCTTCAGTCCAACAAATTTTCCTTCCATTAACAACAGGTGGTACATTATATATTCCTAAAGTGGAACATACCTTTGATCCTGATAAGATCTGGGAATATATAGTCAGCAATAATATTAAGGTATTGGATATTGCACCAACACATTTAAAAATGTTAATGAGCAAAATGGATAAAATGCATAAGTTTCGATTTATCTTTTTAGGTGGGGAGGTATTACCGAAGAGTCTTTATAATGCTTTGGTGAAGACATCTGATGTTGAAATGGTCGTAAACTTTTACGGGCCAACAGAAACAACGATTAATACAACTTACCATATTTGTGAAGGCAGCTATTATAGTTCTATACCGATTGGAAGGCCGCTAAATAATTATAAGGTTTACCTCTTAGATCAAAATTTAAAGCCTGTCCCAATTGGAGTCACTGGCGAGTTATGTATAGCGGGTGAAGGGGTAGGGAGAGGGTATCTTAATAATGAAGCTTTAACTCAAGAAAGATTCGTATGTAATCCATTTGGCTCTGAAGGCTATACAAGGATGTATAGAACAGGAGATTTAGCAAGATGGCTGCTGAATGGAGAAGTTGATTATATAGGAAGAGCAGATCACCAGGTGAATTTAAATGGAGTGCGACTGAACCCAGAAGAAATTAAGGACGAACTTCTTCAGCACGAGGACATTACCGATGCTGTAGCGGTGGTTAAGAGAAGTGGAGAAGATAAAGAATATCTATGTGCTTATTTAACATCTCACCGTAAATTGACCAGTACGGAACTAAGGCAGCATCTCATGAGAAATTTGCCGGAATACATGATTCCTTCCCACTTTGTGAGGCTGGAAAGGATTCCTTTAACAAGCAGCGATAAGGTAGATATTAACTTTTTAATGCAATTAGAGGACAATGAGTACCTTTTTTCCGGTACACCATATGAAGCACCTGCAACAAACTTAGAAAAAGAGATTGCGGATATATGGAAAGAAGTATTGAACTTGTCCGAAGTTGGCGTAAATGATCATTTTTTTGAAATAGGGGGAAATTCTTTAACCATAGTGCAGGTTGCGGAAAAGCTAAACAAAAAGTTAAATACAGAAATTAGTGTAGTGACATTGTTCCGATTTACCACTATTCACACACTTGCTAATGAGTTAAACAAAGATGATGTATTTGATGTTAATGCAGAGAATGAAATAAAGAATAGAGAGCAGGGCAGAATGAATGCCCGAAATAGATTATTGGAAAGAAGGCAAAGAAAGGGGGGGGGAAGATGATACAAACCAATAATGATCAAACTGGCCTGGAAATTGCCATTATAGGTATGTCGTGCAGGTTTCCGGAAGCTGAAAATGTTGATGTTTTCTGGGAAAATTTAAAGGCTGGGAAAGCTTCTGTTTCTAAATTTACCGATGAGGAATTACTTCACTCAGGGATAAGTGAAGAGACTATAAAGGACCCTAGATATGTTAAGGCTGGTGGAGCCATTGAAGGGACTGAAAGCTTTGATTTAAATGTTTTTGAATATTCACCACGCGAAGCAGAAGTTATGGATCCGCAATTAAAAGTACTGCACGAGTGCGCATGGGAGGCATTGGAACATAGTGGGTATTTAACGGCCGACCATCAGTTCCTGATAGGTACTTATATAGGCGCTTCTACGAATTTGTACTGGATGGGTACAGTTTTTAATAATGCTAAAGATTATTTAAAGGAAGCAGAGTTATTAAATGGATCTCAATTCTTTAGTACGAGGATTGCACACAAATTAAATTTGAAAGGACCCAGCTATACTGTTCAAACTGCATGTTCTTCTTCTTTGGTAGCAATTCACTTGGCTTGCCAGGCTTTATTAAGTGGAGATTGTGATATATCTTTGGCAGGTGGTGTCTCTCTAACGTTACCCGAGAAAAGGGGGCACATGTATCAGGATGGAATGATTCTGTCTCCAGATGGACAATGCAGACCGTTTGATGAGGATGCAAATGGTACAGTTAACGGAAATGGGGCTGGATTCATTGTCTTGAAGCGGCTAGAGGATGCTATTAATGATGGAGACTCTATACATGCAGTGATTAAAGGGTCTGCAATAAATAATGATGGGGCTGATAAGGTCAGTTTTACAGCCCCTAGTGTAGAAGGACAGGCAAATGTTATTAAAGCTGCACATAGAATGGCAGATGTTGAACCTGAAACGATATCATATGTAGAGGCTCATGGAACAGGAACTAAGTTAGGTGATCCGATAGAGGTTGAAGCACTAAAACTTGCATTCAATTCTAAAGAAAAAGATTTTTGCGGGCTAGGATCAGTTAAAGCAAATATAGGGCATCTGGATAATGCAGCGGGTATAGCGGGTGTAATAAAGACTGTACAAGCTATAAAGCATAAAATGATTCCACCAAGTATTAATTACAAGAAAGCAAATAAAAACATTAATTTTGAGTCTAGCCCATTCTATGTTAATTCGGAATTAATAGAATGGAATAGCCCTTCTCCATTAAGGGCGGGAGTAAGCTCATTTGGAATGGGGGGGACTAATGCTCATATTGTACTTGAAGAGGCACCGAAAAAAGAGTCTGAACTCGAGATTAAAAAGGATCAACTCCTTTGTCTGTCTGCACAAACAAAAGAATCACTCGAAAGTCAGACAAAACGTCTTGCAATATATTTAAAGAATAACCAAGACGTCAATCTGGCTGATGTTTCTTATACACTTTTAAATGGCAGAAAAAAATTAAAGTATAAAAGAGCAGTTGTTGCATCAGATGCGAAAGATGCCAGTGAAGTACTTGAAACTCTTGACCCGCTAAGAGTTATGAATGGCAGTTCTAAGGGGAACGGCTCACAAACTGTCTTTATGTTTCCCGGTCAGGGGTCACAATATATAAATATGGGGCTGGATTTATATAAGCAATATAGTGTGTTTCGTAATGAAATAGATAGGTGTTTTCATCTTCTCCAAGAGATTAGTGGTACTGACTTTAAAAAATTCTTATACCCTTCAGCCCAAAAAGCCATAGACAGTGAAGAATTAAATCAAACATTAAACACTCAGCCAATTATGTTTAGCTTTGAGTATGCAACAGCTAAATTGTTAATGCATTGGGGAATACAACCCCAGAAAATGATTGGCCACAGTCTGGGTGAATATGTTGCTTCCTGCTTATCTGGTGTTCTTTCTTTAAAAGACGCGTTAAAGCTAGTGCACAAACGTGCAACATTAATGCAAAGTTTATCACAGGGCAGTATGGTAAGTGTTTTAGCTTCCGCGGATCAGATCAAGCCCTTATTGACACCAGGATTAGCTATTGCGGCAGTTAATAGCAGAGTATCTTGTGTAGTTTCAGGGAATTTCGATTCAATGAGCATTTTTAAAAATCTATTACGTGAAATGGGCTGCGAATATAAAGATTTGCCAGCCTCACATGCTTTTCATTCTCCTATGATGGAGCCTATCTTAAGCGAATTTGCTGATTTTGTGGAGAGGGTTGAATTAAATAGTCCGGTAATACCTTATCTTTCTAATGTTACTGGTGACTGGATTACAGTTCAACAGGCGACTAGCGCAAGATATTGGGTTGACCATTTGCGGCATACAGTCCTCTTTTCTGATGGCATTCGCGTCTTATTGAAAGAAAAGGAAAATGTTTACCTTGAAGTCGGCCCAGGAAGAACACTAAGCACTTTGCTTATGCAAAATATAGTTGAAGAGCTGCATCCTCTCATAATTAATACTGTACGTCACTCAAAGATGAAAATGGCAGATGACTCCTTTTTATTGCAAAATTTAGGGAAATTATTCGTGAATGGTATTAAGATAGATTGGATGAGACTCTTCGGTTCTGAGAAGCGAACAAGAATCCCTTTACCTACCTATCCTTTTGATAGGACTCACTATAGTGTTTTAGGCAAGGAGAAAAATGTTGATTCAGATGTCGTTTCTAAAAGCATCAGTGAAATTAACATATCCTCTGTGACTAGATCAAAATTCAGTAAAGAAGAAATTGTGTTACAAACGTTTAAGGATGTAACTGGGTTAGTGAATATTGACTACTTCGATAATTTCTTTGAAAAAGGCGGGGATTCCTTAACCGCTGTAAATGTTGTAACACGGCTGCAGAAAGAGTTTGATATAACAATCAATCATTTATTTGAATTTCCTACTGCATATGAGCTTGCAAAAAGCATTAACCATATAAAAGATAAACAATTTAGCAAAAAGGAATTGGCTGAATTTTTGACATATAGAGGAAAGCGACATCAAATGCTTAAGGGAAATAAAGAAGAGTATATTGAAAAAAAGAAGGAGTATGAGAAGAAGCTGATTTCAATTCAGCAAGAACATGCAGTAGAAAACCTAGTCTATAAAAATATCTTATTGACAGGCAGTACTGGATATCTTGGTATCTATTTATTACGTGATCTTCTTATTCATACAGGAGCTGCTGTTCACCTTATTGTAAGAGGCAATAATGTGGAAGGAGCTAATAAACGGTTACAAATGAAAGTTATTTCATATTTTGGGGAAGCGTTCTACAATGATTTCAGCCATAGGTTGTTTGTTTACGCTGGTGATTTAGTAAAGAAAAATTTAGGACTGGATCCACATGAATATGAAAAGCTCAGTAAAAGTGTCGAATGTATAATCCATTCTGCAGGTAATGTTAGCCATTACGGTAAGTATGAAGATTCCTTTAACATGAATGTTAAGTCTACTAAAAATTTAGTCGAATTCTCTCTTCGGAATGTAAAAAAGGATTTTAATCATATCTCTACTTTAGCGGTAGCCTCCGGGAATATTGATGGCTATAAGGATATATTGTTTACAGAATATGATCATGATTTAGGACAATCTATATCTAATCCATACCCAAATACAAAACTGGAAGCAGAAAAGGTCTTGACAGAAGTTAGAAGTAAAGGAGTATGCGTAAACATCTTTAGAGTGGGGAATATCGTGTTTGATTCCGAAAGTGGAAGGTTCCAAGAGAATATTGAACAGAACGCTATTTATACAATGTTAAGGTCCTATATTGCGCTGGGGTTTGTTCCTGAAATGGAACGTGATACTGATTTCAGCTGTGTTGATGATGTGAGCAGAGCAATTACATGCTTATTTAATAAGAAAGAACTAAGAAATGAAACCTACCACATTTCTAATCCTGAACATGTTAGTTTTTCTGATTTATTAACAATGCCAGGTCTTAATATAGAAATCAGCAAAATGACACTTCAGGAGTTTATTTATTATATCTATGATGACGAACGGCATCAGCAGCATGCGGCTAACATATATAATTTACAACTACACAGCGTTGGGGAGGATTTATCCCGTGTAATTCATGAAGAAGAAACTGTATTTCATATTAAATCTGATAAAACGAATCAACAATTAAAGAACATTGGATTTGAATGGAGAAAAATTGATGATCAATTAATTAAGAAAATGATTCAATATGGCCAGGAAGTTAACTATTTCCAAAACAAAGAAGGGGTGACTCCGTGAAGAAACTAGAGTACTTTCCACTTTCTCATCCTCAGAAAAGAATATGGCTTATAGAAAAAGTTAATCCAAGTCAGCCCATGCATAATATTGGCGGGGTTGTTAGAATTGCTGGGAATGTAGATTTTCCCTCATTAGAATATTCTATTAATGAGTTTATAAAGAATAATTCTGGTATCCGACATCGTTTTACAGAAACTAAAAATGATGTAAAGCAATATATTTGTGAATATCGATGGCTGAATATAGCTCTTTATGAATTTAACAATGAAGAGGAGCTGCAAGCATGGATTCGAGAAGAAGCAAAGACTCCTTTTAATCTCTATGAAGAGGATTTGTACCGATTTATATTTTTTAAACTAACTGATTCCGGCGAAAGTGGTTATTTAGTTAAGGTGCATCATATAATCTCTGACGGCTGGTCTATTAATATATTAGCTTCCGAAGTCTTTAACGTTTATAAAGAGGTTATTAAGGGTGGAGCAGTACCTGTTTCTAATAAAGAGACTTATGATTATTTTCTGAATAGAGAAGAAAACTATTTATCTTCTAAACGCTTTTTTAAGAATAAAGAGTACTGGATGAAAAAATTCACTCCTGTTCCTTTTAGAACAGAAAAAACTGAATTAGAATGTTCGGTTGGGGAAAGAAAATCCTTTAAAATTTCAAGTCATGTTACTAGAAGGGTAAAAAGGTTTACTAGTGAACAAGATGTCTCAATATATTCTTTCTTTGTAGCGTTATATTATATGTATTTATATAAGGTTACGAATCACAAGGACCTAACGATTGGAATGCCAGTACTTAATAGAGCTGGTAAAAAGGAAAAAAATATATTTGGGATGTTTACGAGTACAATGCCTTTTCGGTATATCTTGAACGGAGAAATGACAGCAGCGGGTGTTGTAAAGGGTATTAATAACGAGCTAACAAACTGTTACTTTCATCAAAAGTATCCCTATAATTTACTCGTACAAGATCTTGAGTTGAAAAAGAAGGATTTTGGGGATTTATTTTCTGCCTGTATTAATTATTACAACACGAATTTACCTGCCGAACTAGATGGAGCGAAAGTTTCAAATGAAGAATTTTACAATGGAACACAAATATACGACCTTCAGGTCATTATTCGTGAATGGTCGGAGCATGAATTTAATTTAGATTTTGATTATAAGACTCATAAATTTGAAGTCAAACAGATTGAAATGATCTTCGAATGTATGATGTTTCTCATTGAGCAAATATTAGATGAAGGAGAAGATCAAAAATTAGATGATATACAGCTATTGTCAAAAAGAATGAAATCTCAATTAATTGAACAGTACAATGATACGCAGGTTGAATATCCAAAAGAAAAAACGATACAAGAGCTTTTTAAAGATCAAGTGGAGAGAACACCTAATAAGATTGCCATAACTTTAGGTGACAGCGCTCTCTCCTATCGAGATTTAGATAACAAGTCGAATCAGATTGCAAATTATTTAGTCAGGAAGGGGGTTACCACAAATACAGCAGTAGGGGTTGCAATGACCCACTCATTCGAAACAATTATTGGAATATTAGGTATCTTGAAAGCTGGAGGGGTTTATTTACCAATCGATCCTCAGTACCCTTTGGACAGAATTAATTACATGATGAAGGACGCAAATGTGTCCATATTATTATCGAACATCCGTTTGGAGTATTCGGAGATTACAGATCAGGTGGAAATAATAGACTTGAGATCTTCCGCGATATACGAAAATACTGCAGTAGCCTTTGATAAAAATGTAAGGTATACAGACCTGGCATACATTATTTATACATCTGGCTCAACTGGTAAACCTAAAGGAGCGATGATAACACAACAGGGCTTAGTCAATTATATTACTTGGGCTCAAAAAGAATATATAGGCGCAGGCGAAGAAGAAGTTTTTCCTTTATATTCATCCCTTGCTTTTGATCTGACAGTAACATCCATTTTTACCCCCTTAATTTCAGGAAGTCAAATCGTTATATACCCTCAAGACAAAAATGAGTATGTCTTATATAAGATTATAAAGGAGCAAAAGGCAACAATAATAAAACTCACTCCTTCTCATTTGTCCATACTGTTAGATGCAGATTTAGACATGACTGCAATCCGCAAAATTATAGTAGGGGGGGATAGTTTCCCGGTCAAACTGGCGAATAGATTACAGGAAAAAACAAAGGGGAAGACTATAATTTACAATGAATATGGTCCAACAGAAACCGTTGTTGGGTGTATGATACACCAATTTAATACTGTTCAGGATGACAGACTGACCGTACCGATTGGGAAGCCTATTCAAAATGTACAAATCTATTTGTTAGATTCCAAACATAGCCCAGTACCCGTCGGAGAGGCAGGAGAAATATTTATTGCAGGAGCGGGCGTGGCGAAAGGTTATTTAAATAACCCTGAGTTAACATCAGAGAGATTTATAAATAATCCATTTTCATCTGAAGGGCTGATGTATAGAACAGGTGACTTAGGCAAGTTTATAGAAGTGGATAAGATGGAGTACATAAGAAGAGTGGATGACCAAATAAAGGTTCGCGGATTTCGCATTGAATTAGCAGAGATTGAAAGGAGTATTGAACGTTATCCTGGTATTAAGGAAGCCGTAGTTGTGAAGAAACAATATGTTAATGGTTCGGAATACTTATGTGCCTACTATACAGGAGATGCAAAAATAGATTCAAAGGAAATAATGAATTTATTGAGAGATTTCTTACCAGATTATATGGTGCCTTCTTATTTTATACAGCTTGAAGAACTACCTTTAACTATTAACGCGAAGATAGACCGGAGTGCACTGCCAGAACCTGAGTTCGATAAGAGTTCTATTTCCAATGCAAATAAAACTGAAGAGTTGTTAAGTGTGGTTTCTGACGTATTAAATACACCAGATGTGGATATACAAGATAATTTTTATTATCTTGGGGGGGATTCCATCAAGGCTATACAGCTGGTATCCAGACTGAATGAAAAAGGATTTACTATTAAGACAAAAGATATTTTGGCGAATCCCGTAATGGCTGACATGATTTTATATCTAGAATTAAATCACAATGGCTCAAACAATATTAATCAGCCATGTGAGGGTACATTAAAAGGTTTACCTGCTGCAGATTGGTTTTTCTCACAGGATTTTTATAACAAAAATCATTATACACAATCATTATTGCTTAAACTATCTGATGATGTAGATTCTGAATTACTAATAAAGGCATTGCAATATGTAGTGCAGAGACACGACTCTTTTTGTTTGAATTTTTCAAATAAAGATCATTGTCTTTATTTTAATGAGAGCCACCGGAATAAACAAATAAAGGTGAAAACGCATGATTTATCGGGACACTTCAGAGTAAAACAGCTGAAAGAGATTGAGAGAACCGGAGAACAGTTAAAAGCGAGTATAAATATAAACAGCGATTTCTTATTGAAGGCAAGTTTCTTTGAAATGGGTACAAACGGAAGAAGGCTGTTGATTACATCCCATCACCTGGCCATTGATGGGGTTTCATGGCGAATATTACTTGAAGAGTTAAATCAAACCTATTCCCAGCTAGAAGAGAAGAAAAACAATTTATACCTTCCTTCTCTGAATAAATCGATAAAAGACTGGGCTGCGGTACTACAGGATTTGAGCAAGAAAATATCAATTGAAGAAAAGCAATATTGGAACAAGGTAATTCAGAAATCCAGAACACAATCCTTCTCTGACTATGAACCAGGTCAGGACCAGCTAAAAGAATGTGAATCTTTAAAAGAGAATTTAACAGAAGAGGAAACTTCACAACTATTAACAAATGCAAATAAAACTTATCGTACTAAGGCTGACGAATTAATGATCACTGCACTTGCCATGGTTTTAAGCAAATATTACAAAAGCAATGAAGTAACGATAGAGCTAGAAGGCCATGGACGTGAAAACATTTCTGAAGAAATAGATGTATCAAATGTAATTGGCTGGTTTACTAGCTTATACCCGATTACGCTAAATATTAAGGGTGATGTTTTATCTTCAAACATCAAAAATGTTAAAGAACAGATGCGGAATGTTCCAAACAAAGGACTGCATTATGGAGTTTTGAGATATATTACTCAAGAATTCATACATGAACAACCAAGACTAATTCGTTTTAATTACCTTGGTGATTTTAACTCTTCTTTTTCTAATAATTTGTTTCAATTAGCAGAAGAGAATTCCGGAAGAGATATAAGTGAGATGAACGAATTAGATAGTTTAATTGAAATCAATAGTTATATTGTTGATAACAAATTAATGGTTTCTTTTACTTACGGCCGAAAAACGTTTAAATCTGCAACTGTTATACAGCTTGTTAAAGATTATATGGAGAAATTAAGAGAGTTAATAAAACATTGTTGCTTAAGTGATCAAACTGAATTCACCCCTTCTGATTTTGATACGGTAGACCTTTCAAGTGAAGAACTGGAAGAAATATTTGATTAATAGTATAGGAAGGTGTGACCTAAAAGTAATGAAGACACATAAGCTGGTTATCTTGTTATATGTAATTCTTTTAATATTCCAAATAAATCCATCAAATGAAGTTCTGGCGGATAACTTTGATGATGGAGAAAAGCTGGAGTCATTTGTTAAAGAGCAAATGAACAAAGGAAAGATACCTGGATTATCTGTAGTAGTGGTGAATGGTAACGAGTCTGTTTATAAAAAAGGTTTTGGGTATGCAGATCTAGAGGACGAAAAGCCGGTTACAGAGGAAACGTTATTTGAAATTGGATCCAATAGTAAAGCATTTACAGCTCTTGCAATTTACAAGCTTGTTGAAGAAGGAAAAATAGGGCTGAACTCAAATGTGAATGAATATATACCCTGGTTTAAAATGGCGTTTCACAATGGCGACAAAAAAGTGAATGCTGATATAACCATTGAAGAACTTCTCCATCATACAAGCGGTATACCGTTTCACACAATTAAAAATATACCTGAATCAGGAAGTGATACTGCACTAGAAGATACAGTTAAAGGAGTAATGAAACAGGAGCTAAATGCATTTCCAGGTGAGGAATTTGAATATGCCAGTATTAATTATGACATTCTAGGTTTGGTAATTCAAAAGGTTACTGGCCTTTCATATGAACAATATATGGATGAAAATGTACTTGCTCCATTAGATTTGAATAATACTTTTCTTTTTAGTAATGAAACATCTTCAAGTATGGCAAAGGGATACAAACTTGCATTTTTAAAACCCATGGAATATAAAGCACCTATTTTTAGGGGGAATACTCCTGCGGGGTACTTTATTTCAAATGCAAATGATATGGAACAGTGGCTGAGATTGCAGATGGGGGAGCATGAAGCTGGTTCAGCTTTTAACGAGGCTGTTCGCGATTCTCACATACCTAATCGGTCAGTCCCCCCATCTTCTGATGGTTCATCATATTCAGGTGGATGGGAAGTTTATCAGATAGGTTCAGGCGAGGTTTCCCATTCAGGGAGCAATCCAAACTATTCTTCTTTTGTTATTTTTCGCCCGGAAGATAAAATTGGTGTTGCAGTTATGGCCAATTTAAATACTGCTATTACCGAGGATATAGGGCGAGGGGTACTTGATATGATATTAAACAGGGAAGTAATGGCTAATTCTAAAGATATGTATAAAAGCATAGACGCATTTTCTTTTACCCTGATTATATTCATGATTCCTTTTATATGTATAACTCTTTTCTTTATAACTCGAACAATTATTCAATTGATCCGTGGACAAAGGGTTCTTCAAAAGAGCAAGGCTAAACGATATGCTGTGCCATTGATTAATATACTGATAGCAGCAGTCTTAGCTTATGGAATATATAATGTTCCTTCTGTGTTTCTAACAAACATAGATTGGGGATTTGTTAAAGTTTGGGCGCCTATAACAATGTTGATTGCTGCATGGACTGTGTTAACAGCAATTGTTTTATTCTGTCTGTACTTATCTCTTATCTATGTGTTTCCTATGGAGAATAATAACAAAAACCTATTCCCTTTATTCATCTTAAGTGTAACAAGTGGATTTGGGAACGCGATGATAATATTTATCATTAATGAGGCCCTAAATCGTTCCAATAACTCCAATTTAGATTTGTTTTTGTATTTCTTTATTGGAATCCTTGTATATGTATTTGCACAGAAGCTTGTACGTACACAATTAATTACTCTTACAAATAATCTTATTTATCAAAAGAGGGTTACATTATTAAATCGAATACTCAACACTCCATATGAAAATATGGAAAGAATGAATACTGAAAAGATACAAACTACCTTAAATAATGATACAGAAGCTATAAGCAATCATGCTCCTACTATTATTACAGGGTTGACTGACTCCATTACCCTTATATGCTGTCTCGTGTATTTGGGGGTTATAAATATTTACGGCCTTCTTATTTCTATTGGGGTAATCCTACTTGCCGCAGGTATGTACTATATAGCAGGACGGTCAGCAAACAATTTGTGGGAGAGGACCCGAAACATTCAGAACATATTTTTCAGATACATTAATGATTTAATTGGCGGGTACAAAGAGTTAAGTATTGGAGAGAAAAAGCGCAACGAATTTGAGGACGATATGAAGGAAAGTTGTGAGGAATATAAAGAGAAAAGGATTAAAGGCGGACTGAAATTTGCTAATGTTTTCATAATCGGCGAGCTTCTTTTTGTCTTGGTAATTGGTGCTGTTACATTCCTTTTTCCTTTAATGTTTAAGCATATTCAAAGTGAGTTTTTACAAAGTTATGTATTCGTGTTCCTTTATATGACTGGACCAATAAACAGTATCCTTCATGCAATACCTAATGCCATTCAAATGCAAATAAGCTGGAAAAGAATAAACGAATTTCAAAACAATTTATCTTCAATGGAGAGGGAATATCCAAACACTCCTTTCGGTGTAGATAACACTAATAGCATCAATATAAAAGTAAGTGAAGTAGGGTACCAGTATGATAAAAAAAATCGTGATTCTTTCCATGTAGGGCCGTTTAATTGTGAATTTAAGTCTAATGAAATCACATTTATTACAGGTGGAAATGGCAGTGGGAAATCGACGTTTGCAAAGTTATTAACGGGCTTATATGTCCCGGATCAAGGAAAGATTCTCGTGAACGATAAGGAAATCGGCAGTGACGAGTTAGGAGAATTATATTCTGCTATATTTAGTGACTATTACTTGTTTAAAAAAGTGTATGGAGTAGATTGCTCAAAGAAAAGACAGAAGATTGAAAAATACTTAAAAAAGCTGCGTATGGATCAAAAGGTAAGTATAGAAAATGGGACATTAAGTACAACTAAATTATCCACCGGCCAAAGAAAGAGACTTGCTTTATTAATAAGCTATTTAGACGAGAAACCGATTTATCTATTTGATGAATGGGCAGCAGATCAAGATCCGGAATTCAGGCATCTTTTTTATATGGAGATACTCCCTGAATTGAAAGAGGAAGGTAAATGCATCATAGCCATAACTCATGACGATCGTTACTTCTATGTCGCTGATCAAATAATAAAGATGGAAAGGGGCCAGGTGATTGAGTTAACAGACAACTCTAGGAGTGAAGCTTTTTACAATCAAAAGGAGGAACTTGCTAATGGCTAAATTGGATAAACAAAATGTAGAGGACATAGTAAGTTTAACCCCAATTCAAAAGGGGATTTTGTTTCATTATTTAAAAGAACCCCAAAGTGATGAATATTTTGAGCAAATATCTTTAAGAATTGAAGGATCCATTGATGTAGAAATGTTTAAAAAGGCATGGAATATAGTGGTTCAGACAAATGAACAATTAAGAACAGTTTTTCGCTGGGATAAAGTCAAAGAGCCGATTCAAGTCGTGCTAAAAAAGCATGAGCCGAAAATTTCCTACTATGATTTTAGGAAGACAGAGCCATTAAATAATAGGAGTAATGTACAAGCGGTCAAAAAAGAGGATATGAAAAAGAAATTTGACCTTCGCTATGTACCGTTTCGGATCACACTTTGTAAATTAGAAGAAGATGTTTATGAGTTGATTATAAGTAATCATCATATTTTATATGACGGTTGGAGTAATGGAATTATTCTTAAAGAATTTTTACAGGCTTATGAGAGCCTGGCGAATTTAACAGAAATAAATATTCCAAATAAAAAGAAGTATAAAGACTTTGTTAAATTTATTACTAGTCAGGACAAAAATGAGCAGAAGGTGTTTTGGGAAGAGTATCTGAATGGATTCGATAGCCCATCGATGTTAGAACAAAAAAGAGCTAGAACAGACGTTAATCGCAGTGATAGACATATCAGCATTAATTTATCGAAAAAAAAGCTGGATGAGTTTTCGAAAACAAATCAAGTTACACTTGCATCCTTAATTTATACAATCTGGGGATTGGTTCTGCAAAAGAATAACAGGACGAATGATGTTGTTTTCGGGACCACATTATCAGGCAGAGCAGGAACATTCTCAGGAATAGAAAATATGGTGGGACTATTCATTAATACTTTACCGTTGCGGGTGACCAAGAAATCTGGTGACACTTCTGCTGATTTAGTTAAGTCTGTTAACAAAACGATTCTTGATTGGGAAAGATATGGACATACACCGTTACCAGATATTAAAAGATATAGTCAGATAAATGATAGTACAGAACTATTTGATTCTATTGTTGTTTTTGAAAACTATCCTTTGGATCAAAAGGTTTTAAATAAGGAATCTGCTATTTCATTTCACTCGTATTCAGCATTTGAAATGACCAATTATGAATTAACAATAAGTGTAATTTCTTTAGAAGATATTGAGGTTACTTTTAGTTATAATGAGCAACTGTTTAAAGATGATTTCATTGAAAATTTATCTAATAGTTTTAAAATAATCACTGATCAAATTTTGCAAAATAAACCATTAGATGAAATCGAAACTGTATCTAAGGAAGAAAAAAATGTTATCTTGAAGAATTTTAATAATACCTCAAAACCTGCGAATTTAGCCTTAACTGTAACCGAAATGTTTAAACAACAGGTGAACCGTACACCGGATCAAGCAGCAGTGGTATATAAGGACCAATCTCTTACCTATTCAGAATTAGATCATCTAACAAATAAGTTATCACATACTTTGTTAAGTAATGGAGTCTCAAAAGGTGACATAATTGGAATAATGACCAATCCTTCAATAAATATGATTGCAGGAATTCTGGCTATTATTAAGTCTGGAGCTGCATACATGCCTATAGATCCTCAAAATCCGGAGGATCGGACAAAGCATATGCTTCTGGATACTAATTGCCGTTTTTTATTAACAGATACGGATTCTGTAAAAGGCAATGATTATATTTTTGAAGACTTCCATAATACTTTATTGTGTTTAGATGATGAGAATAACTATTCTTCGTACTCAGAAAGTCCAACTATAGATTTGACCGGATCCGATTTATTCACAGTATTTTACACTTCAGGGACTACAGGAAAACCAAAAGGAGTATTGATCGAACATAAAAACGTAATAAATGTAGTTGAGTGGTTTGGGAATACGTATGAAATGGGAAAGGGTAAAAACCTTTTGCAATTAACAAATTATGTGTTTGATCCAAGTGTGGAAGACTTTTTTGGAACATTATTATTTGGCTCTACATTACATATTGCTGAAAGAGATTTAATACAGAATACAGATAGTTTTTGTGAATATGTAAATAAGCATCAGATTCATATTATTAACTTTATTCCAACTGTCCTCAAAGGTTTATTGTGCCATGACCGAAAACTCCCCAGCTTGAAGACAGTCATCTCAGGTGGTGAAGCACTTGAAGAGTCTTTAAAGGATGAATTAATTCAAAGGGGTTACGATTTATATAATAATTATGGTCCAACGGAGACAACAGTTGATGCCTTAAGTAAAAAGTGTACACCAGGAAAAGTAACATTAGGTAAACCTATATCTAATGTTAGATGCTATGTTATGGATCAAGACAGGAACTTAAATCCTATCGGAGTATCCGGGGAATTATATATTGCTGGATCTGGTGTTGCCAGAGGATATCTGAACCTGGAAAAAACGACTGAAGAGAGTTTCTATACTGATCCTTTTTATCCCAATGAAAGAATGTATAAGACAGGTGATATAGCAAGGTGGCTGCCAGAGGGAGAGATTGAATTTCTTGGAAGGGCAGATCAGCAGGTTAAAATTAGAGGTTACAGAATTGAACTTGGGGAAATCACTCATTCACTCCTGATACAGAAAAATATTATAGATGCGACAGTAATTGATTGGGAAAACCAATACGGGAATAAGGTTCTTTGTGCTTACGTTGTGTCAGATCAGGAAGTTAATGTACAAGAAATAAAAGAACAATTAAAAGAAAAATTACCTGAATATATGGTGCCACACTATTTTATTCAAATAGATAAAATACCTTTAACATCAATCGGGAAAATTGATAGAAAAAATCTTCCCGAACCTGCTATGGATATAAATAAAGTATTTACTCCTCCTATAACTAATATAGAAAAAGAGCTGGTGGAAATATGGTCGTCCGTCCTTGGCATCGATCAAATAGAAATCAGTACAAGTGATAACTTTTTTGAACTAGGGGGAGATTCGATTTTAAGCATTCAAATAGCAGGCAGGTGCATACAAAAAGGAATAGAGATGTCTGTAAGTAAAATGTTTCAGTATCCTACTATTTCAGAATTAGCCAATGCTGTAAATTGGGTGGGAAAAGAAGAAAAAGATGTCCAAGCTGCTATATCGGGAGAGGTCTCCCTAACACCCATTCAAAAATGGTTTTTCAATCAAAATATAAGGAACTGGCACCATTGGAACCAATCTATATTGCTGGAAACAGGTGCAGATATAGAGCCTGAAAAACTTAAGCTAAGTCTAATAAAGCTTACTGAATATCATGATAGTTTCAGACTTAGATTTCAGCAAAAAGAGAATAAGTGGGTACAATGGTACGCTGAAGGCCAGAGTCATATACTATTCAACGAATATGACATGGAAAATCAAGCTGTCAACATGGAAGAAGTTATTAACGAATTGCAGTGTGGATTAAATATAACTGAAGGCCCATTAATACGTGCAGCCTATTTTAAATATGGCAGTAAGACAGAAGGTAAGCTGTTTATTACTGCACATCATTTAGTAGTAGATGGTTATTCCTGGAGAATTATTTTAGAAGATTTGCATAATATATACGGTCAATTAGATGTCAAAGGAGAAGTTCAACTGCCGGCGAAAAGCATCTCTTTTAAGGAATGGTCTGAAAAACTTTATGAGTTTGCCAATTCAACAAAGTTGAAAAATGAAGTTGAATATTGGAAGGAGCAAATCCCATCTTCTCTAGATCCTATTCCGATTGATTTCAAAAATGGACCTAACGATGAGAAATCGGCTAATACTCTTTCTTATACATTAACTGCAAATGATACTGATTATCTCCTTCATAAAATACATGATTCGTTTAATACAAGAGTTGATGACATCCTTCTTTCCGGCTTGTCTCAAACAATTGGGAATTGGAGTGGGAAAACACTCGTTGATTTGGAGGGGCACGGCAGAACTCCATTACTTAAAGAACATGATACTTCTCGGACAGTTGGCTGGTTCACTTGTGTATATCCTATGGTGCTGGGAGATTTACATTCCAATAATCAGACTGATGGCTTGATCATGCAAACTAAAGAGAGGTATAGAAATATACCAAATAGTGGTGTCGGCTTTGAGATACTGCAATATTTATCTAGTGGAGAGATTCGCAGTGAAATTCTTTTAAAGCCTAAGGCACAAATTAGTTTTAATTATCTCGGCCAATCAAGACAGATTTTTAAAGACAAAAACACCTTTAAGATTAGTGATGTGAACTCTGGCATAGCGCGTGATCTGAATGGACTAAGAAGTCATCTGATAGATATAGATTGTATGATAGTAAATGGACAGCTGCGCATAGATTGGAAGTATAGTGAAAATACCCATAAAAAAGAAACAATTGATACGTTAGCTAACGAATATATTAATCGATTGAGAGAAATCATTCATTTCTGTAAAAGTGTTCATAACACTCATTTTACTCCAACCGATTTTCCATTAGTCTCAATAAATCAAAAACAAATCGATTACTTATTTGATAAGTTCTCTTCTATTGAGGATATCTTGTCATTATCCCCTGTGCAGAAAAGCATGGTATTCCATAATATCTATTCACCGGATTCTTCTGTCGCGGTGGAACAAACTATTTTTTCAATTAATTCCGATTTAGATGTTGAAGTCTTTAAAGAGGTTTGGCAAACATTATTGAATCGCCACGAAAGCCTTAGAGCGTCCTATCATTGGGAAGATTTAGAAGAACCTGTCCAAGTTGTACACAAAGATTTGGATGTGCCTTATAAGTTCTTTAATTGGAGCCAGTATACTGAATCAGAACGCTCGGATTTATTAGAAAAATATATAGAAAAAGATCGCCAAACTGGTTTTGATATTTCAAACCCGCCTTTAATGAGAATAACCGTTATTCAAGAAGGGGACCAGGCTTTTGAGGTAATTTGGACTCATCATCATTTGCAGCTGGATGGTTGGTGCAATAGCATCCTTCTTAAGGAAATCGGAGAGTTATATAATGCATACTGTGCAGGTGCAGAAATTGACTTGGGTGATGCAGTACCATATAAAGAGTATGTAAAATGGTTATGCAAGCAAGATGATCATAATCTGGAAATATTCTGGAAAGAACAATTGAAAGGTTTTAAAACTCCGCTGCGTTTTGGTGATATTTTCACAAAAAAAGCAGAAGTAACGAACAGTCCAACATATGGTGACGTTATTTTTAATATATCAAGTAAAAAGAAAGAGGAATTACAGAATTTTGCTAAAGATCATAAGTTAACCCTAAGTACCTTGATCCAGGGAGCATGGGCTATTTTATTAAATCAATATTCGAATGAAAGTGATGTAGTCTTTGGAGTGACATCATCAGGAAGGCCTGCTGACCTGAACAGGTCAGATCAGATGATTGGGTGCTTTATGAACACGTTGCCATTCCGTACAAATCTCCATCAGATCATGAGTCTCACTTCATGGTTAAAAGATTTACAACTTAAACTGGTTGAGATGCGGCAATATGAGCATGCATCGCTTGCTGACATTCGCAGATGGAGTGAAGTTCCAAGAAATTCTGCTCTATACGACCTTTATGAGAGTATTGTGATTGTTGAGAATTACCCCTTTGATGAGGCTTTAAAAGATGGTATTGGCAAATTGCAAGTAGAGTCTGTCCGAGTGGAAGAGCAAATGGACTATCCGATTGTATTATATTGTAACCTGCAGCCAGAATTACATTTTAAACTTCTTTATGATACAAAGTTCTTAAATGAAAAAGAGGCGCGTCAACTTATTACGCATTTAACCAATATTTTATGGGAGATGATGAGAGGGCATGACATAAAAATGGATGACATAACCATGCTTTCTGAATATGAAAAATCATTTCTGTTAAAAGAGAATAATCAAACTCATTTAGATTACCCTCATGCATGCTTTCATGATTTATTTGCAGATCAAGTAAAAAAGAGAAATAACGAGCCTGCGGTGATACAAGGCGATCAAGTACTTACTTACAAAGAAATGGATACTTTATCAAATCAACTGGCACATAAATTGATAAGGGAAGGTATCGGTCCTGATAGTCCGGTCGGAATTTACCTTGAAAGATCCCCGAAAATGGCTGTTTGTATACTGGCTATTTTAAAGGCAGGGGGAGCATTTCTGCCGATTGATGCTGATTATCCTGGTGACAGAGTGAATCTAATGCTAACTGATGCAAAGGTACCGATTCTATTAAGTCAATCCTCCCTTGTGGAAAAGGTGCCAGTGCATGATGGCAACACTATATTGATTGACAAAGAATGGGACACATTAGAACTAGAACCGAAACATACGCCAAACACTGAAGTGAAGCCTGATAACCTGGCTTATGTCATTTATACTTCAGGTTCATCTGGGAAGCCAAAAGGGGTGATGATGCCTCACGAAGCGG
The DNA here is from genome assembly GCF_059758675.1 of Cytobacillus sp. GQ23. Classification (NCBI taxonomy): domain Bacteria; kingdom Bacillati; phylum Bacillota; class Bacilli; order Caryophanales; family Bacillaceae; genus Cytobacillus; species Cytobacillus sp. GQ23. The sequence goes on along the minus strand of NZ_JCAXER010000019.1, from coordinate 42,401 downwards.
TAGTTAGTCATTCAATTGATATAATAAACCAATTTAATCTGGTACCAGAAGACCGGGTGCTTCAGTTTTCATCTATAAGCTTCGACATATCTTTGGAGCAAATTTTCTCCACATTCGCTGCAGGAAGTACTTTGGTATTCAGGGATAAAGATTTATGGACACCAAGCCAGTTTTCAAAAAGGTGTGCTGAACTGGATTTATCTGTTATAAATCTACCAACCTCCTATTGGGCAGAAATTGTACAGGCCTGGCATTCCAGACCACAAGAGATTCCAGACTGTAACTTAAAAATAGTAGTTGTTGGCGGTGAGCAAATGCCAGCAGAGAAAGTTAAGTTATGGGAACAAATGAAGTTAGAGCATGTGAACCTTTTAAATGCTTATGGACCTGCAGAAACGGCTATGACAAGTACACTATATAAAGTATCTGGCAATGGGACTAAGAGTGGAGACTTAAAATTTATCCCTGTCGGAAAACCGCTGGCAAACAGAAGAATTTATATTCTCAACGATCAATTAAAGCCTGTTCCAGCAGAAGTAAAGGGCGAAATTCATATTGGGGGCATACCATTAGCAAGAGGCTACCTGAATAAACCGCAAATGACACAGGATAAGTTTATAGAAGATCCCTATCATACTGGATATGGTTCCAAATTATATAAAACGGGTGATATTGGTAAAGTTCTTCCTGATGGCAATATTCAAGTATTGGGCAGAAAAGATGATCAATTAAAAATACGAGGCCATCGAATTGATATTGGAGAAATTGAAGCAACTCTTAGTCAATATAAACAATTTACCGAAGCAGTAGTAGTTGCTAAAGAGCGTGATACTGGGGAAAAGTATCTTGTCATGTTTTACGTAACGTCTTCTAACGATATTGACAAGGCTAGTATTAGGACGTTACTTGCTAAAAAGGTACCTGAGTATATGATCCCTTCATTCTTTTTAAAAATGGATAAGTTCCCTTTAAGTCCTAATGGTAAGATTGACCGTAAAGCACTTTCTGCTATGAAGGTTGATGTCGACTTTGCTGAGCAGGTTCAAAAACCAACTAATGAGATTCAAAAAAGGTTACTCGATATATGGGAGAAAATACTTGGGATTAAAGGAATAGGCATCAATCATCACTTCTTTGAAGTTGGCGGACAATCACTCAGTGCGATTACACTAGTGTCAAAGATCAACATGGAATTTGGGGTTGAACTGCCTCTTGCAGATGTGTTTGAGTCTCCTACAATAGCAGAGTTATCGCTAATTATTGAGAAAACTAAAAAGGTTGATAATAAATATCTGCCAATTACATTAGTGGATAAAAAAGCATACTATGAAGTCTCTCCTGCCCAGAAAAGAATGTATATAGTTGATCAGCTGGCTGATAAGAATATCAGCTATAATATCTCCGGGGCAGTAGTTCTTGAGGGGGATGTAAACGCATCTCATATAGAAAAGACTTTCCAAATGTTAATAAACCGTCATGAAAGCTTAAGAACTTCATTTGATCAAGTTAACGGGGAAGTTGTACAAAGAGTTCATGATGAGGTTTCCTGGTCAATGGAACACTTTGTTTCCGATGAAGAGAACATCTCAGAGGTTATTGAAAGTTTTATAAGGCCATTTAATTTAAATGATTGTCCTTTATTTAGAGTAGGCTTAATTAAGGTGTCATCTGCTAAATTCGTTTTAGCATATGATATGCATCATATTATAGCAGACGGACTTTCAGTTGCAGTGCTGATAAGGGAATTTGCCAGCTTATACGAAAATCAGGAATTACCTCCTATAAATATTCAATATAAGGATTTTTCATCATGGCAAAATGAACTAATTAAATCTGGTTATTTTGACAAACAAAAACACTTTTGGCTTAAAACCTTCTCAGGTAATATACCATTGTTAGATCTGCCGACAGACTTTACTAGACCAGAGTCAGCATTGTCTAAAGGAGATAGCATAAGTTTCCGCTTAGATTCAGATTTAAGCAAGAGACTTAAGCAGTTCTCAAAAGAAAACGGAGTAACTTTATACACACTTTTACTTTCTGCATTTACTATTCTTCTTGCTAAACACAGCGGTCAAGATGATATTGTCGTTGGTACTCCAGTTGCTGGAAGGACACAGGCTGAAATGAAAAGTGTTGTGGGCATGTTTGTAAATACCTTGCCACTTAGATCTAACCCAAAGGACAACTTGCAACTTGGTGAATTTATTAAGAAGGTTGCTGCATCTACTGTTGAGGCCTTAGAGAATCAGGATTACCCTTTCGAGATGTTAGTTGACGATTTAGATATTTTAAGAAGTTTGAACCATCATCCATTGTTTGATGTGATGTTTGCGTTTGAGAATGTTGATAACGCACAAGCAGATGTGAAAGATTTTGAAATTAAGCCATTTGATATTTCTAGTAAGTCAAGCAAATTTGATTTAGAGCTTAAGGTAACTGAACAAGATAAGCAATTGCAATTTGTCTTGGAATACAATAAAGGCTTATTTGCTGCCAGCAGTATATCAAGAATGGCTAATCATTTATTGATCATTTTAAACCAAATAGCAGATGACCCTAAAAAGAAAATAGGAGCGGTTAATTTAGTTACACCAGAAGAGAACCATGTCATAGAAAGGGTTAATGATACAGAATATAATTTTCCGTCTGAAAAAACGGTGAAGCAGCTGTTTGAAGAACAAGCGATTAAACATTCTTCTCGTGTAGTCCTTGTTACTAGCGAAGGTGAACTAACATATAGTGAATTAAATAAACAGGCTAATAAACTAGCCCATACCTTAATTAGTAAAGGATTCGGCCCAGACAAAGTAATTGGCCTCTATGCTCAGCCATCTGTTGAGTTGATGGTGGGCTTACTAGCCATTATTAAAACGGGTGCTGCCTATCTTCCAATTGACCCAGAGTTTCCGGATTACCGCATTTCACTTATTTTGGACCAAAGTCGACCTCAAGTGATATTGGCTCAGTCTCACTTGCTAAATTCGTTAGATAGTAAATATCAGGTTTTGGAATTAGAAGATGAAAGCATATATACAAATGATAGTTCAAATCCGGCAAATCGAAGTACGAGTGATAACAATCTATATGTGATTTATACTTCTGGTACTACCGGGGTGCCAAAAGGAGTACCTATAAAGAACAAAAGTGTTGTTAACTATATAACCTGGTTCTCAAGAGTCGCGTCATTGTCTTTTACAGATAAGACCATACTATTATCATCGTTTGCATTTGATTTAGGCTACACAAGTCTTTATAGCTCGTTACTGAATGGCAGTGAACTTCACTTGCTGACCAGAGAGGAGTATTCCATCCCTGACAATCTCTTAAAGTATTTAGCCGATAGAAATATTAGCTATATTAAACTTACTCCTTCACTATTTACTCACATGGTAAATAGTAATTCTCTTAATAAATATCAAAGTGAATTAGACTTAAAAATGGTCGTCTTAGGTGGAGAGAAGTTATCTTCAAGAGATGTTCTTAAATTCAACAATCTCTATCCGAATACACATATAATGAACCATTACGGCCCTACAGAAAGTACAATAGGTTCTGTTGCAAGGATCATTAATTTTAAGCACACTAAAGATCAATCAGCTGAAGGAATTATTGGACAGCCAATTGATAATACTCAAATTTATGTGCTTGATAAAATCGGAAATGTGTTGCCGTTGGGAGTAAAGGGTGAGATATGTATAGCTGGTATCGGAGTGACCGAAGGATACATCAATGATTCTTCGTTAAATACAGAAAAATTTATTAAGTTGAATAAAAAAGGAGAACAGAAGTGTCTCTATAAGACGGGGGATGCTGGAAGGTTAACTCATGATGGTCAAATTGAATACCTCGGCAGGATGGATAACCAATTAAAAATTAAAGGGTATCGAGTAGAGCTTGAGGAAATCATAACCGTTCTCAAACAACACTCTGCTGTCAGAGATGCAGTAGTTGTACCGATGTTACAGGATGATAATAGGGAACAAGAACTTGTCGCTTACATGGTATTGACAGAAGAAGAGGACGGAACCGGTGTCAGAGAGTTTCTTTCTCAATCTCTGCCATATTATATGCGGCCTTCTAAGTATATCCGGGTAAATTTAATACCACTAAAACCGAATGGAAAGGTTGATGTCCGTGGTCTTTCACGGCAAATTGAAATGACATCAATTCCTTTACAAAGTGTTGAACCAACAGATCCGGTCGATTTAAAAATTTCAGATATTTGGAAGAAGATTTTGGATGTGGATAAAACAGGATTAAATGAATCATTTTTTGAACTTGGTGGGAACTCACTAAAATTAATGCAAGTAACAGTCGATATTCACAAAGAATTTAGAGTGAATATACCGCTTAGAGAATCATTTAAAAATCCGACCATTGCAGGAATGGGCAAGTTTATAAAAGACTCGCCCATAAATTCTTATAGTTCGATAGAACCTGTGAAAAATAAAAGATTTTACGATCTTTCATCTGCACAGAAGAGAATGTACGTCCTGCAGCAAATGGAAGGTGTTGGGACAGCCTATAACATGCCTAGGGCTACACTTTTAGAAGGAGAACTTTCTCTCACTGAGTTACAAAGAGCTTTAAATGAGCTTATAAGTAGAAATGAAGCTCTCAGAACATCTTTTAAAATAGTTAATGGGGAACCGAAACAACATATAACAGATGAAGTTAAGGTTGAAATTGAAGTAATAGAAGCAGGAGAGAGCCCACAAAGCTTTAATTCTAGTCTGGAACATTGGTTTGAGGATTTCATACGGCCATTTGAGTTACACGCGGCCCCTTTGATTAGAGTCAAATTGATTCAATTATCATGGGATACCCATATTCTGCTTACAGATATGCACCATATCATATCAGATGGGCATTCAGTGAATGTTATGCTAGAGGAACTGGCATACTTGTACGAAGGTAGGTTACTGCAGGATAAGACCATTCAATATAAGGATTTTGCTGTTTGGCAGAATAAATTCCTCCAGTCTCCTGAAGCGAATAAGCAAAAGGAATACTGGTTAAGCGATCTTTCTGGAGAGTTACCAGTATTAAATATTCCAACAGACTACCCGAGACCGGAGCTTCAGAATTTCGAAGGGGAGAGTTTGTCATTTAATACGGGGATAGTTCTGAAGAAGCGATTAGAAGAATTTTGTTACAATGCAGATATCACAATGAATATGTTAATATCTGCTGCTTACAGTATTCTGCTATCGAAATACACATCACAGGAAGAAATTGTAATTGGTTTACCAATTATCGGGAGAGGCCATTTTGATACACAAAATATGATTGGTATGTTTGCAAATACGATTGTATTGAGAAGTTTTCCGGAAAAGAATAAGACCTTTGAGAAAATCTTATTAGAGGTGAAAGACAAACTAATCAAAGCATACGACAACCAGGACGTTCAGTTTGATATGTTATTAGATATGTTAGATATCAGGAGGGAAAATGGCAGAAACCCTATCTTTTCTACTATGCTGGCATTGCAAGATGATGCTGGGCTTAACAGATTTATAGGTGATATTAAGTTAACACCTGTTCAATACCATCATAAAATATCTAAATTTGATTTTTCACTCTATGTAGACATAGGAGAAAACATTGAATTTGAATTGGAGTATGCAAAAAAATTATTTAAGCATGAAACTATAGAAAAGTTTGCTAAAGATATTATCTTTATTTTGGAAACCGCAGTAACCAATCAGGATATTAAATTGAAAGATATTGATGTTGATAGTTTAATAGTAAGAAATCAAGAGATTGAAGAGGTCATGTTCAAATTCTAAATATCACATAAAATAACAAAGACCCTATAAAGTTTATTAACTTTATTAGGGTCTTTTAAGTATGGGGAAGCTAAAGCACAAATTACAAGTAGGAGAAGATATAGCCACGTGATATGTGCATTACGTAAGTGAACTTGAAATTAAGTGATTCTCCTTCTCAATTTGCTTGATGTTGCCGAAAGCGTAGGAAAAATTAATGAAAGTATTATGGATGAGATACCTGATGTGGTAATTGACATCAGACACAAGCTGATCGAAAATGGTGAGCGCTCAGAAACGATCAGGGATAGTATGACTCAATTGTATAACTGGAAGGGAGAAGCCAAAGAACGCGCAAGTCAATGGTCGGCAGATTTCTTCCTGGAACCTCTAAAAAGATCCATCGATTGGCAGGCAAACGGTATGATATAATCCAAACAAGAAAGAGGCTGGATTCGCTCATGCGAGCTGATTAATTTCGGTCCGAAGGGGTAGGAGGGTCCTTTTACTGGTTTTGGCAGCGCTAATTCTGCAGGAATGTAATGATATGCCTATGGATGAAAAAGAAGAGATCGTAGGAAAGTCCACAGAATCTGCAGTTCTATTTTAAGGAGCAAAAAGCGTGGGACGTTGTAATCAATGAGCATGAGTTCACAGATCGTACATATGGGTCAGAAATATTTCTTTTCGGATATGAGAAGGGAATAAAGACAACCGGGTTCATGCAATGGTCAATTTTGCTGAAGGAAAATATGAAGTTTCATTAATTAAATTTGACGAAGATAAGTAAGTATTTTCATCTCAACTATATTCCATTAATAGTATTACTATATCAGAGCCCGGTTTTATCCGGTGTTCTTTTTTGTTTTAAAAGAATTCGTATAGATTTTGTTTTTGCTTGTAAGAAACAGAAAATGGTTAATTTAGTTAATAAATGATAAAATAAGCAGTTGTAAACCCTCAAGAAACGGGGTCATACCATGAAATCCTACTGGCTATGGATCTTACTAAACTTAATTGTGTGGCCATTTGCCATCGCCTATCTACAACTTCCTGTAAATCAATTACCAGCATACATATTGGGAGCAGCCCTTTACTTCCTGCTCTTTTTTATCGTTCCTATGTTTCAAAAAAAGCTTAATTTATTATTGCTCATCCTATGCACGAATACGATCATAGCAGCAGCAATCCTATTTCCCTACAATCACGACTTTAACCCTTTTCTCATTCTGATTATATCCATGCTAATCGCCGAGGGCTTTTATCGCCTGCCGCTTCGGTACAGCATAGGGAATGGGATACTTGGAGTACTGAGTTTAGAAATCACGGCTATATATAGTAATCTTGATATTTCTCATCAAATTTTTATAGCTATTTACATTCTTTTTTTCTTCCTAGCCCTCATCCATTATAAAAAAATGAAGAACCAGCTAATCGATCTGGCCGCAAGGTATGAGGCCATTTTGGGTGAGTTTCGTGATGTAAAGAGGCGAGCAGTCTCAGAGGAGGAGCTGGCCAGGCAGGAGGAGCGGGTGCTGATTGCCCATGAAATCCATGATTCGGTTGGCCATAAGCTGACAGCTCTCATCATGCAGCTGGAAATGTTTCGGCTCCAAGCCTCTAAGCAGGAACAGGAACGAGTGGAATCATTAAAGAAACTGGCGAATGAAAGCCTTGATGAAACACGCAGGGCTGTCAAATCCCTGAAAGCTAACGACACCGGCGGCCTTCCAGGCATCCTGCGTTTAATTCGTAAGCTTGAGCTCGAAAACATGATGCACATCCATTTCTCTGTCAAATACGGGGCCTTTTCCGCTCCGCTGACGGGTGAACAATCCTTTGTGATCTACAGATCCGTCCAGGAAGCATTAACCAACATCATGAAGCATAGTGATGCAAAAGAAGCAGACATCACCTTCGAAGCACCCGGCGGCAGCATCTTCCGATTCGAAATACGGAACCCGGTAACCGGAAAAAATACCTATCACGAAGGCTTCGGACTAAGTCAGATGCGGCAGCGTTTAGAGAAACATAATGGCGGATTAAAAGTGTACCAAACCGAAGGACACTTCATAGTTAACGGATATATTAAAATAATTTCGCACTCGTAAAGGCTCTTAAGAGGTTAATCAAGTATTATCACTGAGTTGATTGAAGCGTAAGGCGCGAGACTCCAACGGGAGCAGCGGGACAGCTGAGACCCCACAGACGCAAAGTGTCGAGGAGGCTCAGCGCCCGCCTCGTGGAAAGCGAGTGCGTGGAGCGGAAGTCAACGGGAAACATTCAAAGACATTCTATGAATAGAGGTGACAGCCATGATTCGAATCCTCCTAGCCGAAGACCAGGTAATGGTCAGACAAGGCTTAAAAATGATGATCGAAACCGAAGAAGCATTCAAAGTAACAGGAGAAACAGACAACGGCAAAGAAGCCATCGCCCTCTGTGAAAATAGTCAATTCGACATTGCCATCCTCGATATCCGCATGCCTGTCATGGATGGACTAAAAGCGGCGAAGATCATCCAATCCCGCTGGCCCCAGACAAAAATCCTCATGCTGACAACCTTCGATGACGATGATTATGTCATGGAGGCACTCCGGATTGGCGTGAGCGGCTACATCCTAAAAAACGGTGACACGGACTCACTGCTCCGTTCAATCAGGAGTGCACAAAAGGGCGGCTTATCCATAGAAGAAGGGGTTGCTGCAAAGGTCGTTCCCCAACTAATGAAACAGCAGGACAGCAAGGAACCTGATCCATCCCTAACACCAAGAGAGCGAGCTATCCTTAAATGCATCGGGGAAGGTCTCAGCAATAACGAAATTGCGGATCAGCTCGCCATTTCAGTCGGCACCGTGAAAAACAACACAAGCCAGATACTAGCGAAATTAGATTTAAGAGACCGGACGCAGCTCGCCATCTATGCGATCCGCCATAACCTTGTTTAAATTTTAATTAAAATGATTAAAGTAATGGTGAAATACATAACTCGTGACGGGAGACAGTAGTGAAGCTGTTTCCTTTTTTATATCCTGAATGTATCAACTCAGCAAAAGGAGTGCGAAACCATGCTCGAAACAGTCAAACTGACGAAAAGCTATAAAGATAAAAAAGTAGTGGATGAAATTAACCTATACCTGAACGCGGGGGAATCAGTCGGTCTGCTTGGACCGAACGGAGCCGGCAAATCAACCACAATTTCCATGATGTCCTCCCTCATCCGGCCGACATCGGGGGATGTGAAGCTTGATGGAAAAAGCACGATTCAAAACCCTTCAGAACTTCGAAAAGTGCTGGGGGTGGTACCGCAGGAAATTGCCCTCTATGAGGAATTATCAGCATATGAAAACCTGAAGTTTTTCGGTAAAGCCTACCGGGTGGAGAAGGAGACCCTGGAGGTCCGCATACAGGAAGTACTGGACATGGTCGGTTTAAAGGATCGCCAAAAGGAATTGATCAAAACGTTCTCAGGCGGCATGAAACGAAGAATCAATATTGCCGCTGCCCTGCTGCATAATCCAAGAATTCTCATCCTTGATGAGCCGACTGTCGGCATTGATCCTCAGTCGAGAAACCATATTTTAGAGACCGTCCGGGAGTTAAACCAGACTCATGGCACGACCGTCCTGTACACGAGCCATTACATGGAGGAAGTCGAGCAATTATGCAATCGGGTCTACATTATGGACCATGGAAAAATTATCGCCACAGGCAGCAAGGAAGAATTGCTCAGTATTTTATCCAGTGAAGATACGATCAGGGTTCAGCTCAGCAAAAGAAGTGATGTATTCACAGACAAAATTAAAGCCTTGCCGGACGTCCTTCAAGTGGAACAAACGAAAGAGGGTCTGCGCATTTTGGCGAAAAAGAATCACAGTTTGTTAAGCAGCCTGGTCCATGCTGCTGATCAGGAGGGCATGCAAATCATGAATTATCAAGTGGAAATTCCTAGCCTGGAGGACGTTTTCCTGCACCTGACAGGGAAGACGTTACGGGATTAAGGAGAGATGAAATCATGAGTACTTTTATTAAAAAAGATCTGCTGGTTTTCTGGAGAGACCGCAAAGAGATCCTTTTGGCCTTATTGCTTCCTGTCCTTATTATTGTCATCTTGAATTTTACCTTTTCCGGCCTTTTGAAGGATGAAGAAGCCATTCAGATCGATGTTTCGTTCATTCAGGAGGATGATGTTGAAAAGGGGAAGGAGCAGTTTGCAGCTGCGGTCGAAGAGAAGGGGATTCCTGCGGAAGAAAAACAAGCCATTTTGGCAGCGGCATCGGGTCTTGATCCTGTTGAGCTTTTACAGGAGTTCCTGAATAGCTCGGATTTGAAGGAATGGGTAACGGTGAAGGACGTACCCCGACAGGAAGCAGCCGAACAAGTGAAAAGCGGGGAACTGGATGCCCTTGTTTCAATTCCAGAAGGATTTACGTACGCAACGTTATCCCACCTGTTTTTAGGGGAAGCGTCCCAAGGGGCTTTTCATATTCAGGCTGAGGAACAATCGACAGAGGTCAATTCACTGCAGGAGATCATGCAGAACTTTGTCAATACACTTAATATGCAATTTGCTCTCGGGAAGCAAGAGGCTGAAACCTCTGCAGAACCGGTACTCCCGAAAGGCGGCAGGGAAGTGGTTGAAGGCGTGGATGGCGCTTCCGCTTATACCTTTGCCCAATACTTTACCATTGCCATTGGGACGCTGTTTGCTTTATTCATGGCCCAAACAGTCGCTTTAAAAACAGTAACAGAGAAACGGGAACAGGTATTCAATCGGATTATTTTAACCGATCGTCACCCGCTGTTCTTTTTACTAGGAAAATCGGTCTCGGCCTTTCTTCTGGCTCTTATGCAGTTCGCCATCACCCTGACAGCTGTTCAATTGCTGCTGGATGTATTTCCGGGTAAATCCTTCACCTTTTGGGCTGGAGTCACGCTGATCCTGATAGTCTTTGCCTTAACGGTCGGGGGATTGTCAGCCCTATTAACAGCCCTTACACTCCATTTGAACGATAGTAATTCAGCTAGCGGAGTATCTACGGTGATCATTATGGGATGTGGTGTTCTGGGCGGAAGCTTTTTCCCGCTTGATGGATTGCCGGAGCCGATCCAGAAAATCGGTGAATGGACACCTAATGGCCTGACTCAGACAGCGATTATTGAATGGGTTCAGTATACAGAATTCCATGATTTACTGTTCCCGATTCTTTTTCTTGCAGCTGTATGTATCATTTGTTTTGCCATTAGTTTGTCAATTTTTCCAAAAAGGGGGCGAAGCTAATGTATCCAGTGTTTTACGCTCAATTCTTAAAGGACAAACGAAAACCGCTTCTCATTCTGTTATTTATTGGACTCAGTATAGTGGCTACCCTTATCTTTGGAAATTCAGCATGGGGTTCCAAAACCTCTGTCAGCATTTTTGCTTCCGGGCCAAATGCCGGGGAAATTGAACAAAAGTGGGTCACGTTATTAAATAAAAATACAGATACGAAATATGAGATCTCGGACGAAGCAACGGCGCGCGAACAGGTAAGAGAGGGAAAAAGGGATGCGGCCATTCATGTAATGGAAGAGGATTATCGTGTCATTACAGCTTCAGATATGCCCAACATTCATCTGATTGAGCAGGAGGTTCATAAAGTTTTTACAGAAGAGGCGCAGCTTAAAGCTCTGGCGGGCACAGAAGAAAAAGCTGAATTAAGAGAATCAGTGGATCGCTTTATGGAAAATCCTCCTATGGCCGTTGGAATAAAAAGCCTGGATGGCGGGGAATTATCGAGCCATGATATGGGGACACAGCTCCTGTTCGGGTTCACTTTATTCTTAGCGATGATCACGATTGGCTTTAAGGTGAATGGCATTAATGCGGATAAAGTCAGCGGGGTCTGGAATCGCCTGAACTTATCGTCTGTGAGTAAAATTAATTTGTATACCGGTCATTTGCTGTATAGCTTTATCATTGGATTTTTCCAAATGACGGTAGTGTTTTTACTATTTGATTATGTCATGAACTTTGAAATTGGCCCGTTTCCCATTATTCTGGTGATCGCAGCTGTCTTTACCTTAAGCAGTGTCAGCCTGGCTATGCTTCTTGCGGGTGTGGCCAAAACACCGGAAAAGTTTAATATGGTTTATACGTCCGTTATTCCGATTATCCCGATAATCAGCGGTGTCTATGTGCCGCCAGGGGTAATGGATAATCCGGTATTCACCTTTGCAGCTGGCTGGTTCCCAATGGGGTATGCAGTCGAGTCTATGATGGATGTGGCCCTTTTTGGTGCAGGCTGGAGTGATATTCTCCTGCCGATTTCAATCATGCTGCTTATGGCCGTTTTGTATATGGGACTTGGGATAAACCTGGGGGAACGCGGCGGGCGCTAAGGCTGGGATGCTTTTCTTGGCACCGGGTGCAGCAACAGCTCATATCGCAATGCCGAAATGATCGTTTCTCATTTGTAAATTAAAAAGCAGCGGGACTTTATCGTATTTCCGATAGGGTCCGCTGCTTTTTTCCGTTGCTGCTTCATTTTCTTTTCTTCTTTTCCATTAACTCTTTTTTCAAGAAAACCTCAAACAGGAGGTCAATCAGCATGACAAGCGTCGATCTGGCGGTTAAGTCGTATCCGGCATAGGTTACCCGCTGGACGTTCGCGCTTAGAGAATATTCTGTTAAGTTCGAGAGTGTGCTGTCCGGTGTATTTGTGATAGAGAGTGTCTGCATCGTTTTATATTTAACTTTTTCGGCGACTTTGGTTATCGTCTTTGTTTCGCCGCTAGAGGAGATGAAGATAACCATGTCCTTTGGTTCCAGCATGTTCGTCAGGATGTCAATGATATGTGATTCGTAGACATATACAGTCGTCTTGTTCACTTGCATGAATAGCTTGCTGAAGTATTCACCCATCATTTTGGAAAGGCCGACTGCCACGATGATTACGCGGCTTGATTTTACCATTTGCTCAGCAGACTTCTCAATTTCTTCCAGCTGGATGGATTCCAGGGTCTCATTCAAATCATGCCTGTAGCGAGCCAGAGGATTCATTTCTGCTGGCAGACTTTCATCATCCATTCCTCTAAGTATATACTTCAGTTCCGTGAACCCCTCAAGGCCGAGCTTATGGCACATTCGTACGATGGTCGTAGTACTGACATTGTTTTCCGCAGCCATTGCTGTCAGGGGCAGGTGCTTTGCTTTTTCCAGGCTGGATTCAATATAGTAGAGTACGTGCTTCTCGGCATGTGTAAGTGAGGGAATGGCGTGAGCGAAGTGTTCTGTGACTTTTCCCATTGGAGCTCCTCTTTTGCATTGTTTTCCTGATTATATCACACCGTACAGTGCAATCTATACCCATTGATGTTTTAAGATTTATTAAATGTTGTACAATTGTACGCTGAATGTACAAAGAGAAGCAGCGGATTCATGTTAAAACTGTAATGTAAGCGATTTTAGAAAAGGCTTTCTTGAAACTGAGTTGATTTGAAAGCGCTATTCATAGAGAAATAGATGAGGAGTGAAAAGACATGGAATTAAAGAACATGACTGACAAAAGTCTGCTCTTTTTCGATGTTGAGTGGGGAACCAAGGAAGAAGTCATCCGCCATCTGGTGGACGCACTTGACCGAAATGGCTGCCTTAGCTCAAAAGAAGAGTATTATCAGGCTGTAATGGATAGGGAACAGATTTCACCTACTGGCTTTGAAAAAGGGCTTGCGATTCCTCACGGTAAGTCTGCAGCTGTAAAAAAAGCTGCCTTTGCCGTTGCCCGTCTAAAAAATAAACTGAATGAATGGGAAAGCATTGACCCGAATAATGAAGTTGAGCTTGTGTTCCTATTGGCGATTCCTAGCGCTGAAGCAGGATCTACTCATTTAAGCCTTCTATCTGAGTTAAGCACGCGTTTAATGAATGAAAGCTACTATCAGCGTTTAATGAGTGCAAATAATGCTGATCAATTCCTGGGAGCAATTGACCAGGTTGAGGAGAACCAAGCACATTCAGAAGAGTATACAAAAACGGTACTGGCCATCACGGCCTGTGCAGCAGGCATTGCCCATACTTACATGGCTGCAGAGGCTTTGGAAAAGGCAGGAAGAGAAATGGGCATCCGTGTCATTACCGAGAAGCAAGGTGCCAATGGGCTTGAGGACCAGCATACAAAAGCCCTGATTTCTGAAGCGGATGCTGTTATCTTTGCAACTGATATCTCTCCAAGAGGAATGGAGCGATTCAATGGCAAGCCTTATGTACAAACAAAGGTTGCTGAACCTTTAAAGAGCGCCGGGGACATGATCAATCGTGCATTGAACAATCCGGATGGTGTGGTACAAGCTTCAGGTGAAGATGGAGATTCCGGCATGGATTCAGATGACAAAAAAGGGTTATGGTCTGAAATGTCACAGGCGATTCTGACCGGTATTTCTTACATGATTCCTGTCATTGTTGCGGCTGGTTTAATGATCGGGATTGCCAAGCTCGGAGCCATGCCATTTGGCTTGTCTGGAGAGATCCACGATGCAAAATATATTGAGCATTCGAATGAATTATTAGTTATCCTGCATCACCTTGATAAATTTGGGGGACTGATCTTTAAGTTCATGTATCCGATCTTCGGAGCGTTTGTCGCTTATTCACTGGCAGGACGTCCAGGACTTGTATCAGGTCTTATTGGCGGAGCATTCGCAGCAGGCCTTCACTACACGTTCTGGGGAGTAGAAGATGGAATCCCGTCTGGTTTCCTTGGAGCATTGATTCTTGGATTGGTTGCCGGTTATGTTTCCAGATTCCTGAATGAAAAAATCAAACTGCACAAAAATCTGCAGGCCATGAAACCGATGCTGATCATTCCGGCTATCAGCGTATTGACGATTTTCTTCCTGAATTTTTACTTTGTGGATCCTGTTTTTGGAGCCCTGAATACAACCATCAGAAATTATATTGAATCAGCACAAGGCTCAGGCACCTTATTCCTTTCCGCTGTTATCGCAGCGGCGACAGCATTTGACCTTGGCGGACCAATCAATAAAGCGGCAGGTGCGATTGCGATTGGCCTTGCCGCAGATCAGATTTTCCCGCTGACTGCAAGGGTTCTGGCGATTGTCATTCCGCCAATTGGTTTAGGTCTTGCGACGATTATCGATAAATATGTTGTTGGCAGAAGAGTCTTCGATGAGAATCTTCGTGTCACAGGTAATACATCACTATTGCTGGGATTTATCGCGATTAGTGAAGGAGCGATTCCGTTCATGCTACGCAACCCGCTGATCACCATTCCGCTTAACATTATCGGAGCCATCGTCGGTGTTATCACTGCTGTTGCACTGGGAGCCGTTCAATGGTATCCGCTGCCTGCCGTCTGGGGCTGGCCGTTAGTCGAAAATTTCTGGGCGTATTTCGCCGGATTGCTTGCCGGTGCCATATTCATCGCACTAAGCAATATCTTCATACGCTTCGCTCTTATCAAACGAAAAGAAGCAGCTAAGTAAAAAAACGAAAAAGGTGTCTGTTTATACAGGCACCTTCATCACTTTCATAGAACGATACACCATTCTGCAGGGAGGCTAGTCTGATGAAAAAACAAAAATATGTATATGTGGTCCCGCATTCCCACTGGGACCGGGAGTGGTATTTCACTATAGAGGATTCCAACGTCCTGCTTGCCGAGAATCTTGATCACCTTATGACAGTACTTGAAAATGATGAAGACTATCATGGCTATGTATTTGATGCTCAGGTTTCAGTTATTGAGGAATATTTACAAATCAATCCGGAAGACAAAGAGAGGATTCTAAGGCTAGTTACGGCTAAAAGATTATTCATCGGACCATGGTACACGCAGACCGATTCATTATTGGTCCATAAGGAATCCATGATCCGCAACCTTTTATATGGAACGCGCATTGCCAATGAATTTGGACACAGTATGGAGGTAGGCTATCTGCCTGACATCTTTGGGCAAAATGCGTATTTGCCTTCCATTTTTACCGGATTCGGAATAGAAAACAGTATTTTGCAGAGAGGGATTTATACTGATCAGCTGGGAGAAGACTTGAATTTCACCTGGAAGTCACCGGACGGGAAAACGGTCAAAGCGAATAATATGTATTTCGGCTATGGCCCTGGAAAATTCCTTGCAGCGGATGAAAGCTATTACGAAGAACGCCTGCAGCCTATGCTTGAAAAATTGGCTGATCTGAATGGGAATACCGGACATTTGCTGCTGCCTGCAGGAGGGGACCAGGTGCTGGTGAGGGAACATTTCCCGAAAACGATTGAAAAGCTGAATGAAATGGATCCGGTACACGAGTTCATTCTTTCTGATTTTGAAAGTTTCATGAAGGCTGCCTGGGAAAACGGGAGCTTCGAAAATGTGATTGAAGGGGAGCTTATCGCACCGCAAAAATCACGCATTCATAATACCATCCGCTCCCAGCGATATGACATTAAAAAGCTAAATGATGAGGTTGAACAAAATATCCTTCACACGCTTGAACCGCTCGCCATGATCGGACTGACGCTTGGCTTGAAGTATCCTCAGAGATGGCTAGATCAAATGTGGAAGCAGCTATTTGATGTTCATGCTCATGACAGCATCGGCGGCTGCAACTCGGATGATACCAATTCAGACATCATGCAGCGCCTTACAAAGGTTGGCCGAATTGCGGATGGACTGATCAATATTTTGAAAAAGCAGCTGACCCGGGCAATCAGTAAAAAGCTTGGGAAAGATAACCTGAACATTGTCTTTAATACACAGGCAAAGCCATATGCCGGTCCAGTTGAAAGTGTTATTTTCACGAAAGAAAAGGAATTTGCTGTTACTGATTTAGACGGCGATAAACTTCTCGTTTCTGTGGCTGAGCAGGAATACATCAGCGGCGGGAAGATGATTGTTGTCACTGCTGAGGGTGAGAAGGAAGTAGAACAGCCTGGATATTACCGCAATGCTGTATTAATTGACCTGGAAGGCGTCCCTCCAATGGGATACAAAACCTTATTGGTTGAAGAAGGGCTAAGTGGCAGTCCGGGAATGAGTCCTTCTCAAGATGCTCAGATTGAAAATGGATTCTATTCATTGCGTTTGAATGACGGCAGGCTTGAATTGCTGAATAAAGAATCAGGCATGGCACTAAAAGACTTTCTAAAGTTCGAGAATGTCGCCGATGCCGGTGATTCTTATGACTTTTCGCCATTCGAGGGTGATGAGCAGCATATCATTGACAACGCATCCCTTCTTGGTGTTGAAAAAGCGGAAATGGCGGAAAAGATGATGGTGGTTCATGAAGCACTCATTCCAGGAAATCTGGAGGAAAGACAAACGGGCAAGGCCACCACAGCTCTGAAGATTATCAGTGCCTTTGAACTTCGAAAAGGCGAGAAAACGGTCAGAGTGACCCATGAAATCGATAATCATGTATCTGACCATCGTGTGCGAGTTCTTTTGGATACACCTGTCGCAAATCCGGCGGTTTCCTATGGGGATCAAGCGTTCAGCGTACTGGAGCGTCCGACCGAGAACGCCCACCTGGCCCATTGGAAAGAACGTGGCTTTGCAGAGGCGCCGGTTCCTTACTATCCAATTGAAAACTTTGCAGTCGCTGCTGACGAAGAAACGACTTTTGCCGTACTCACGAAGGGAATCAAAGAGTATGAACTGATCAAAAAATCCGGAACTCTGGCTTTGACGCTTTTTAGGAGTGTTGGCCTGCTGGGCCGTGACAATCTGGCTTGGCGTCCGGGGCGTGCATCTGGGATTAACAACAAGACAGTCTATACTCCTGATGCGCAAATGCAGCTGAAAATGGAGTTTGAATATGGAATTGTATTCCTTGATGAAGCTTTTTCTGAGAAGGTATTGTTTGAGGAAGTCGAGAACTATCGTGGACGTTATGCCACATACCAGCTGCAATCCTACAACACATTTGAGGAAAGACTCGAGCGTTTCGAGCTGCCTCAGCCGATTGAAGAGGCTCCAGAAGTTTTTTCCTTGTTTGAACTGGATCATGATGGGATCTTTGTCAGCACCTGCAAGAGGGCGTATGAGGATAATAGCTTGTTAATCAGAATGTTCAATCCTTCCGATAGGGATGAAACCTGCTCAATCGCAAGTGATCATTTTACACGAGCAGTGGAAACAGATCTGTATGAAAAAGAAGGATTGGATACTAATCTGCATTCAATCACCGTTCCGGCAAAAGGGTATATGACATTAAAATTAATGGGGGAATAAGGATGACGGCCGTTCTCTTTGAAACAATTCAGCACCAATTGAAACAAATTTACGGTAATAAGTATGAAGAACGATACATGGAGATGACCAAAGAGCTTATCCGGAAGTGGTCTGAAGCTGCTTGGCAGCAAAATGACCTTATCTCCGAAAAAAATGTTTATTTGATCACCTATGGTGACAGCATCTATGAAAAAGGGCAGCCAACCCTTGATACACTGCACCGATTTTTAAATGAATACATTAAGGGGATTATTACGGATGTGCATTTGCTGCCAATGTTCCCCTATACCTCTGATGATGGTTTCTCCGTAACCGACTACCGGAAAATCCATCCGGAGCTGGGGGATTGGAGCAACATAGAAAGTCTGTCAAAGGATTATCGCCTGATGTTCGATTTTGTGGCGAACCATATTTCTAAGTCAAGTGAATGGTTCCAGCGCTACCTTCAGGATGACCCTGAATATAATCAATATTTCATTCCTTCTGATTCCGAGTTCGATACAAAGAGTGTCGTAAGGCCGAGAACTTCTCCTTTATTTCATGAATATGAGGGGAAGAATGGAACAAAAACAGCCTGGACCACCTTCAGTGAAGACCAGGTGGATGTGAATGTCGCATACTTCCCGCTGCTGCTGGAAATGACGGACATCCTGCTCACGTATGCATATAAAGGCGGTACAAGCATCCGCCTTGATGCCATTGGGTTCTTATGGAAGGAATCCGGCACAAGCTGCATGCACCTGCCGCAGACCCATACAATTATCCAAATGTGGCGTACACTGCTGGATCATTTCAAGCCGGGAACGCAGATTATTACCGAGACAAATGTGCCGCACAAGGAAAATATCAGCTACTTTGGCGATGGTACAGATGAAGCTCAAATGGTCTACCAGTTTTCATTGCCGCCGCTTGTTCTGTATACGTTGACTACACATGATTCCGGCAAGCTGACAGAATGGGCAAAGACGATTGGAAAGGTTACCGACACAGCTACCTACTTTAATTTCCTGGCGAGTCATGATGGAATCGGAATGCGTCCGACTGAAGGGATTCTGACTGAAGAAGAGAAACAGCTGCTGGTCGATAAGGTTGTTGAAAATGGGGGCCGTGTCTCCTATAAAAATAATAGCGATGGCAGTCAATCAGTCTATGAATTAAATATTAACTATAGTGATGCACTCGTGAATAAAGGCGAAGATCTCACGGATGAACTGAAGGTGCAGAAAATGCTTGCGGCACATTCCATTCTCCTTTCCTTCATAGGCGTCCCTGCGATCTATTATCATTCTCTGCTTGGATCGCAAAATGACCAGCGCGGAGTGGAGGAGTCCGGAATCAATCGCCGGATTAACAGGGAAAAATTCGATTTCAATACTATTTCACGTGAATTGACTACTAGTCCGCGCAGACAATCCATTTTTGGCGGACTGAAGAACATGATTGAGATTCGCCAGGCACATTCCGCCTTCTCACCGTTTGCCGAACAGGAAGTAGTTGACATGGGATCTGATCTCTTTGCACTGAAACGCTTCAATAAAGAAACGGGTGAAGAAATACTGTTTGCCGTTAATGTCAAAGCGGAACCGGTGAAACTTTCATGTGACCTAATAGGCACTAACCTGCTTACAGGTGAACAAACGGATAGTGAAGTCACTTTACAGCCATATGAATTTGTTTGGATTCTCAAATAAGGTGTTGTGTTTATGTTTCCTCAATATAGGCAGGTGTGGTAATTAAAAAGGGCCTTAATGGAAGACCCGATGCTTCAGTCAAGTTTGCCCGAAGACTGTTGGCGGAGAAGGAACAGATGAAGCAATTTCTGTAGGCCCGGTTACAGCAGCCACATACGCCAGGCTCACAATAAAAAGATTATTGGCCTTGGTGGAAGACTCGATACTGAATTAAAAGAAATGTACGAATATCTTGAAGCTGTTTTCTCCATCCAGACGGAGTGCAGGACACAGGACGCTGCAATCATCACCCTGAAACAATTGGAGGTCACAGCCAGCCAGGTGGTAAGAGTGCCTGAGGCAGAGATGAGCATGGGAGTGGATCTCATGCTCTATTTCTGTTGTATTCTACCACTGAAAAATAAAACTGAATTATTAATGATAATATACAGATGATATTCGTCGTTGAAAAATACAGATGTTCCGGGAGGAGAGACAAGATATAGATATGTAAGGATGCCCAATGGTACTGTTCGTAGTATCGATGGGCATCCTTTATTAAGACTAAATAAAGTTGATCTTCCTATTTTAGTTCTTTACTCCTGTATGATGAATAACCCGTTCCATCGCTTGAATATGCCCCAAATGGTTTGCCTCATGAAACAACGCAAATTCTGCTAATTCTCCAAAGGTTTCAAGTCCCAAAAATGGTTTATCCAGCTTTTCATTTAACCGTTCTGCCGGAATTTGCTGTATTCGGACCAATTGATCCTTCAGCTGAATAATGATCTCATCTGCTTCAGGAATATCACCTTTCCAATCAGCCGGCTTTGTCCCGTTCCCAAATAGTTCAATGTAGTTTGCAGGGATATGGGTCGTTTTGCGGGGAAAGCCAAACATAAACTGTTCACAGACCGTTAATACATGGCCAATATGCCAATGGATCGTGTTGTTAAACCCGTCTGGCTGGATACTTGCTACATCCTTTGATATTGACTCGATCTTATTAATAAAATAACCTCTTGTCTTCTCAAACTGTTTAAACACTAGTTCATTCATTCTTTTCTCCCCTTCCAAATATTCTCATCTGTTAATATACCAAAATTCCAGAAAAATAAGGAGAGTCAATGGACTGAAAAATTGATTATTGATTTCTTTTATTTTACAGCGGAGGTTTAGTTTGAAATATGGCTGGACCTTACATTCGACAATTATAATGTCATTGTTAATTTGGGCATGTAATCAAGTTCACCGCAACCAATCATAGCAATGCCAATCATTCTGCCGGATAATATAAAATCATGCTGACACGTGCCATTGATTTCCCTGAATTATGATAGGTATGGGGCCGATCAGCTTTAAATCTGATGGAGTCACCGCTTTTTAACGTAAATTCATCGTTATTAACCCGGATGGTTATTTCCCCATCAAAAACCACGATCAATTCTTCGGTTCCCTCGATATGCGGTTCAGCGCTAAGGTAACCTCCTTTGTCAATTTCGACAGTATACACTTCAAATCGCTTCTCGTTTTCGAAAGGAAAGTAAGGATATACCCGATACCTGCCATAATCTTCTGATAATGTCTGAATGTCCTTCTTTAAAACAAGCTGCGTCTCCGGCTGGGGATTATTGATCAGTGAGGTAAAAGAGATCTTAAGACCGTTCGCAATCTTCCAGATCGTTGTAATGGTAGGGCTTGATTCACCCCGTTCAATTTGGCCTATCATCGTTTTGCTAACTCCCGTTAATTCGGCGACCTTCTCTAAACTTAATTTTTTATTTTCCCGATATGCTTTTAGATTTTTTGCAAGAATTAAATGAATTTCCTCCATTGCTGCATTCCTTTCATCTGTACAATATAACGTCCGTAATATACAATATGTAGTAAATCGCTATATTGTCTTTTCTGTACATTATAGCATACATGAGGAGGAGGAAAACAGCTGTGTCTTTATTATCATTTTTCTTATATGTGTTTGTGACCAGCTTTACACCAGGCCCAAACAATATTATGGCCATGCTATTCGCCAACCGGTTCGGTTTAAGAAATACGATCCAATTTTGTTTAGGGGTCGGTGCAGGGTTCTTTGTCATTATGATCCTTTGCAGCTATTTTAATCTATTTCTGCATCAATACATTCCAAAGGTTGAATTGGTCATGACCATCATTGGAGTTATGTATATGCTGTTTTTGGCATTTAAAATCATGACCAGTAAATCGGATGATCCAAACCATAATGATGGGAAGCATAACGGCTTTTTAATCGGGATGCTTTTGCAATTTATTAATCCAAAAGGGATTTTATATGGGGTTACCGTTATATCCACCTTCATCCTCCCGTATCACACTTCCCATGCGAGCCTGATTTTCTTTTCCATCCTCCTTGCTTTTGTAGGTTTTCTAAGTACCTTTTGCTGGAGTGTTTTTGGTTCTATTTTTCAATCCTTCCTGGTGAAGTATCGAAATCAGTTTAATGTCATAATGGCTTTGCTCTTGGTGTATAGTGCCGGGTCAGTTCTTGTGGGGTATTTTATTCGGTAAATGTCTTAATAATGGGGTACAGCCAATATGTACCCCATACTTGTTTAAATCATTAGTTTTATTCATTTTATTTAACAGAAGTTGCCTTTATAATATAAGCAAACTATTGGATACATATAAGAAATTGATAGATAAGTTTTTTTTCAAAGGGGGGATTCTTAATGATTACAGTCAACGAGTTTGCAGATGTGTTAGAAGGGGAAAATATTTTGCTGGTGGGCGGCGGCAGGCAAAATATGAATAAAGAGATTGCCTACTTAACAAGCATGGAGCTTACTGAAAAAACTTCCCGCATGAAAGAAAAAGGCTTTGTTATGACTACATTTCACGCTTTTAAAGATGTGAATCAAATGGTTAGCCATCTAGAATGGATGCAGGAAATCGGAATAAGTGCTATTGGTTTTCATACAGCCGCTTTGAAAGCAATACCAAAAGAACTTATTGACTACTCCAATGCCCATTCTTTCCCGCTTTTTGAAATCCCCCAAGAGGTCCCATACTATATCATACACGAGAAATATAATCAGCTGGTAAATAAGAAAGAAAATGAACAGGCTTCGAAATTACATAGGTTAAATGAAAAGCTGATGGAAATTGTTCTCCTGGAAAAGGATTTGAATTCCATTGTAAAAGTGATAGGAGAATATATAAACAATGTTGTGTGCGTGTTAGACCCGTATTTCGACTTGATTGCTTTTTGGAAAACGAAAAAGCAAACCAGAGATGAGATAAAGCATTTGATTAATTTAATCATAAATCAGCATAAAGAGAACGTATTAAAGGCCCGATTTACCAATCGTGAATCAAATATAGCGGTGAAAATCCATTCTGGTTCTTGCCAGGATTTCAAGGTAGCCCCGCTGTTTTCTAAGATGAACTTTCTTGGCTACCTGATCATTTGTCAAGATGGAACAGCGGATAAGTTTTCAGAAGAGGTCATTAAGAACGGAATACGTGCCTTAAGCTTAGCAGCCTATAATAAAAATACAATGCTCCACTATCAAAAAAGCAAGGATATAGAAATGCTGGAGAGTATTTTTCAAGGAGAATCTGGCGAAAAAAATCTATCAGATTTTTATATGGACCTAAAGAAAATAAGATGTACTTTCCAGGTGCGGTCCTCATCTCCTGAAGCACTTCAGTCAAAACTTCAAAGGCTTTCAGAGAGTTTAGTAGAGGATGAAACAAATTCCCGATTATGGATTTATAACAGAAGAATTGTCGGGGTGATGGATTCAATATTAGACAGAGAGTGGTTAGCGGCTATTCTGAGAGACTCCCCAGGAATATTCATCGGCGTAA
Source organism: Cytobacillus sp. GQ23 (assembly GCF_059758675.1). Taxonomy (NCBI): domain Bacteria; kingdom Bacillati; phylum Bacillota; class Bacilli; order Caryophanales; family Bacillaceae; genus Cytobacillus; species Cytobacillus sp. GQ23. The sequence continues at coordinate 18,887 of NZ_JCAXER010000019.1, read as the reverse complement.
GTGCGATAGAAGAAGTGAAGCATTGCAGCCAATTGAAGGCTATGTTTGATCAATCATCAATGGGGCTGCTGCATGGTCAGATTCATGATTCACCATTAGTGTTTTGGGATGAGATGGGGATCGAAAAAATCGCTTATAATTTACAATCCCATCATTTATTTCAAAACTTTGATGAAGAATTACTGGGTCCATTGATTGCCTATGATCTGGAAAAGAATGCGTCCTTTACCGAAACATTATATACATATTTAAAACACTTTTTTAATCTGCAAAAATCAAGCAGTGAATTATTCGTGCATCCTAATACGGTAAAGTACAGATTGCAGAAAATAACCGAATTAATGCAGATGGATATTCAAAACCCGTCCAATTATTCAATGCTGATGCTGGCCTTTTCCATATACAGATTTAAACAAAAGGCCAATCAATTCCAATAGAATTGTTTACTGGGGACAAATTACTGTCTCTTTTTTGTTTGCACGTTACAATGATAAATTATTTTTCTATTGTTATGATTTTGAATAATCAAACAAAAGGAGGACTTCAAAATGCCAACAGACACGAATTGGATATTAAAAGGCGGCAGCATTATTGACGGACTAAATGATGAGGTGCTGGAGAATTCGTATATCAAGGTTGAAAACGGAAGAATAACGGAGGTCCAGCAAGGGGAGCCAGGTGATACAGAAGGGTTTGAAGTCATTGATTGTACCGGAAAATATATACTTCCCGGACTGATCGACTGCCATGTGCACCTCGTCTGGAATGGCAGCGCAGACCCGCAATCCGTCATAAAAAATGAAGAAAATGACAGAATCGCTCTGGAAGCCTATAAACATGCATTGGATACCCTGAAATTAGGCGTCACTACTGTAAGAGATTTGGGTGCACCGGATCGAACTGTATTGCATGTAAGAAATGCCATTGATTCCGGCTTGCTTTCAGGGCCTACCATTATTGCATCTGGTGCACCTATCTGTATGACAGGGGGACATGTCTATTATTTAGGCTATGAATCGGACGGGCCTGACGAAGTTCGAAAGAATACCAGAAGGGTACTGAAAGAAGGGGCAGACCTCGTGAAAGTAATGGCAACGGGCGGTATTTATACAAAAGGGGAAGAACCCGGCTCAGTTCAATTAACAATAGAAGAACTGAGTGCAGCAAAAGAAGAGGCATTAAAGAAAAACAAGAAGGTCTCTGCACATGCAGATGGAATTGAAGGGATCATGAATTGTTTAGAGGTTGGGATTGACACAATCGAGCATGGAATTTACGCAGATCGGCAGGCTCTTGAAATCATGAAAAATCAGGGAACCTTTTTAGTGCCGACAATGGCTGTCATGAGACAGCTTATAAGCAGTCCGGACATTCCTGCATATGCTCTTGAAAAAGCTAAGCAAGTAGTGGGGCCGCATTTCTCGATGCTGCAGGAAGCTGTTCAAATCGGAGTGAAGATTGCAACGGGAACTGATTGCGGCTCTCCATTAACCCCGCCCCGCTATTATTATGATGAATTAGCGATTATGCATGAAGCCGGAATGTCAGAAATGGAAGTCATAAAAGCATCAACGAGTGTTGCGGCTGAATGTCTTGGAATCGAAGCTCAGCGAGGCAGTATTTCACCTGGAAAGTTCGCAGATTTGCTGATTTCAGACAGCGATCCTCTGAATGATTTAAATAGTTTGCGGGGTGATAAGCTTGTGATGAAAAATGGTGTTTTGGTCAGTTAACTTTCACAATTCAAACGTCATGATTCTGTTAACTGTAACGGGGCTCTGCGGTTGCTGAGTCTCCCTTGTATACCAATTTTAATTAGGAGACATAGATTACTGTTCCAATTTTAAATCTGCATTAAGCTGCCACACAGCCTTATATAAAAATAGGAAAAGGGAGTGAGCTTATTGAACATTTATTTAGTTGCAGTTGTGATTTATCTTGTTTTCATGGCGTTGATTGGTGTGTATTTCGCAAAAAAGTCGGTGAAAAACAGCGACGACTTTATGGTTGCAGGCCGAAGCCTGCCTCTATTCGTCGTCATGGGAACCCTTCTGGCAACATTTGTTGGATCTGGAACTGTTGTGGGCGGAGCGAGCTTTATTTACCAATACGGACCGTTTGCCGCTATTTTTAATCTGTCAGGCGGGATTTTTGGGACTATCATCTTGTATTTTATAGCTTCCAAGATTCGAAAGATTGAAATCTATACAGTTCCAGATCTTTTGGAAAGGCGTTTTGGAAAAGCTGCTCTTTATATATCATCCGTTATAATCATCTTTGCCTTTGTCGGAATAACAGCCTACCAGTTTACAGGTGGAGCATATGTGCTGCAATTAACTACAGGCATTCCACTGGAAACAGGAGCCATCATTATGTGTGCATTGGTTATCTTCTTAACTGTAAGCGGCGGGCTATTTTCAGTTGCTTATACTGACGCACTAAGTGCCATTTTAATTATTATTGGCTTTCTTTTCGGGGTTCCTTTTGCATTGAATGCTGTTGGGGGATTTGACGGATTAGCTCTATCTTTGCCTGAAGTGAATAAATCCTGGAATGGCGGGTTATCATTTCCTCAGCTTCTCGGTTTCTTCCTGCCATTATTTTTACTTGTTCTGGGTGATCAAAACATGTATCAGCGATTCTCCGCAGCGAAAGATCCGAACGTAGCCCGCAAATCCACTATCGGCTTTTTTGCTGGCAGTGTTATTGTCATTAGTTTAACCATCATCTTAGCAACTACTTCCATTGTACTCTTTCCAGAAATCAAGCCTGATACAGCCATTTTATCCCTTGCGATTGATGGTGTACCCCTTGTCATCGGATTGCTTATTCTTTGTTCAGCCGTTGCTTTTATTATCACAACAGCTACCTCCTATCTTCTATCAGCATCAGGGAATATTGTCAGTGACTTAATCCGGCGCTCCAGTAAAAGCAAGCTGTCAGAAAGTAAACTTCTCTGGTACAACCGCGTCATTGTCGTGGTATTAGGAGTCCTTGCCTATGTATTGGGGCAATTCTTCCCAAGCGTACTGGCCATCCAAATGTATTCCTATACGATGTATGGCGCGTCCTTGACTCCGGCCATTCTTGCAACTGTACTATGGAAGAATGCAACAAAAGCAGGAGTGATCAGCTCCATGATTGTGGGTGGTTCGGCAACGATGATTTGGGAAATTGGTCTTAACCGTCCATTAGATTGGAATAGTGTCCTGTTTGCCCTTCCTTTATCAGTCTTAACACTCATTATAGTCAGTTTGGCAACGAGAAATAAAAACGTCACAACAGACATCACTACTGATCATACAAGCTAATAGGACTTAAAAGGAGTTGGTAAACGTGGATTCAACGAAACGAATCAATCGATTAAAAGAGTATATGAAAGAACAGGCAATATCTTCCGTATTGGTATTTAATCCTGACCATCAATTTTATTTAACGAATTTTAAGGCTTTAATTTATTCACGTCCCATTATCTTTCATTTAAGGGACAAGACAGCTATGATTGTTCCTGGTCTTGAAGAAACACATGCACTGGAACATTCACAGGCAGATAATGTCCTAGTCTATTATGAACATCCTTGTGCTGGCAGGGCTGAGACATCGCATATGGAGCATATACGTGCATTGCTAAAACAAAGTCCTGACTCCTCAAAAATTGGTGTAGATCTAGCCTTCATTCCAGGTGAGGTTCTCGTTTATCTTCAGGAATCAGGCTATCAGGTAGTTGATGTCGGACAATTCATTTATCAAATGCGATTTATTAAAGATGAAGAAGAAATTCACATGCTGGAGCAGGCTGGACAGTTAGTGAACCTGGCAGTAAGCAAGTCATTAGCGCAAATTCGAGCGGGTATAACAGAAATGGAAATTGATGCAGCGGGAAATGCAGCACTGTTTAAAGCAACTGCTGCACAGTATCCGGATTCGGTTATTGATATTGTAGTGATGTCGCCTTCCGGGTTAAAACGAAGCATTATGCCGCATGTCTTTTCCAACACAAGAAAAATTGAAGCAGGAGATGTCATTATTCACAGCAGGCAGGTTGGCCTAAATGGATATCGTGCTGAATTAGAGAGAACCGTCATTGTCGGGAAGCCAACATCAGAACAGGAAAAGGCATTTCAAGCTGCTATAGAAGCACAGCAGCGTGCGATTGATTTTATTAAGCCAGGTGTGAAATATTCAGAGGTAGATGGAGTTGCCCGTGAAGTGTTTGAAAGGGCGGGACTTGAAAAATATGCGATTCACCGTACCGGACATGGAATAGGTGTATCAGCACATGAGCAGCCCTTTTTGCGTTATGACCATCATGATGTGGTTGAAGAAGGAATGGCATTCTCGATTGAACCGGGGATTTATATACCGGAAGTTGGCGGTTTCAGACACTCTGATACTGTTCTTATCACATCTGATGGATGCCGATTAATCACAGAATATCCGCGTGATATGGAGTCCCTGCTTTATTAACATATATATCAAACTTGAAAGGGAGAAGTGTCACACTTCTTCCTTTTAAAATGATAGGAGGAACATGTGATGGAGTTTGTGATATCGAATGTGCAGCTATTGTGTGGGGAAGAATTGGATTGTAAAAAGGGGTTAGCACTTTGGATAAAAGATGGTTTGATCAAGGAAATTATTCGTGAATCTAAACTGCCAGCCGGCGTAAAGGTCATTGATGGAAAAGAAGGGTTTCTAGCTCCAGGCTTAATAGATTTACATATTCACATGATGTGGGACGGCTCATTAAATCCAGTTCAAACCTCTGAAACAGAAGGCTATGAGCAGATGCTTATAAGGGCTGTTGCCAATTGTCAAACATATCTCAAGCACGGTATAACGACTGTCAGGGATATTGGCTCCATTGATGACATTGCTCTGCATGTAGCAAAAGGGATCAAGAGGGGGCTGATTTCAGGTCCAGATGTGATTGCGAGCGGAAAAACCTTAACCATGACAGGCGGGCATGATCCGTTCTGGGCAAGGTTTGTCGATGGGAAGGATGAGGCTTTAAAGGGTGTACGCGAACAAATTTTTAAGGGTGCTGAAGTCATTAAAGTAAGTGCAACTGGCGGGGTCTATGGAAGAATAGAAGGAGAACAGGTCGGCAATGCGGAGCTAAGTCTGGAAGAGCAGGAAGTCATCTGTAAAGAGGCACATCGTTTTGGACTCAAAGTGGCGTCCCATGCGATTGGACGTGATGGCATACTTAATTCAATTCTTGCTGGTGTGGATACAATTGAGCATGGTCATTACATGGATGATGAACTGGCTGCCTTAATGGAAGCACGGAATACTGCCTGGATTCCAACCTTGTTCGTCTATAAGCAAATTGCAACACAGGAAGGAATTCCATCTTATGCACGAGATAAAGCAGAGGAAATCGTCAGCGTTCACCGGAATGCATTTGAAACCTATTTTAACCGGAATATTTTAATTGGGGCCGGTTCAGATGCGGGTTCACCATGCACTCCTCACCGGGCGCTGCTGGATGAATTGTACACCATGAATGAGATTGTTTCAGATGCGAAAAAGGTGCTAAAAACAGCCACAGTTAATGCCGGAAAAATTCTAGGACGAGACGTTGGGCAAATTAAAGAGGGATACAGCGCAAATCTGATTTTGCTTAAAGGAAATCCTCTGGAGTGCCTGAGTAATTTAGAAAGTATAAAGATGGTTGTAATCAGGGGAGAAGCTGCTTATGAAGCGTAACAATAAAAACCTTGATTAGCAGGGAGAAATAAACTGTCTTCAGGCACTAGTGTCTGAAGGTTGATATTACTAGTAAAATAATTTCAATATAAACACTTTACAGATAGAATTAACTATGATAAATTCTATTTATCGAATGATTCTGAAATTTCAAAAAGATGGTGTGAGTGAATGAGTTGGACGGCTGGCCCATTTAAACAGGAGCTTATCAAGGACTATAACAATATCAATCTTCTTTTGTTTAACATTGGTGTCAAAAGTCAAAGAGTCGAGTTTTTGGGGGATAAGATATTAATTTTCGCCTATCATAAGAGAATTCCATCTCTTAAACATTTGGACGAGATTAATCGCTTTGTAACCCGAATGACTGACATTGCCATCATAGATAGTTATAAGGAACATTTAAGGAATGTCCTGGAAGAAAAATATGGAATGAAGGTACTTTCCATATTAAAGGATTATGATCCCGTTACAGAACTCTCAGGAACGATCATTACCCTGGATCGGGAAACAAATGCCTATATTTCCAGGTAACTAAATACTGGTGACTGGTCCATTGAACTCTTACGAGTGCATAAAAACCGTCAGTACAAGCTTTCAGACTAGTGTCTGTTTGTTTCGTGCTGACGGTTTTTTTTATAAAAAAATAGAGGAGGCAGCAACATTATGAAAACAGTAGAAGATGTATTGATTGCGCTGGATGAGCTGACAGGAGGAAGAGTGATTAAATCTCTAAATGACATTACGAGAGGTGAGCATCCTTTTGTCATCATGAAATCTTCCAACATTCCCGGAAAAGAGATCATTGAAACGCCTGGTCTCGTTTATGGCGATATGAAAAATGAAGTGAAAAAAGTAGCAGTTGCTATGACCATGACAGAAGGATGTATCGAACTTGCCGGCGCTACTGGTGTCGATGCCATTGTTGCTCATCATCCGATAGCTGAAGCAGCTAATTCGGGTGGAGTAATCTTGAAAAACTATCTGGATTTGTATAATGTCGCTGCATTTGAATTGCATGAAGCTTTCCATGGGCTGCATCCTGGCATTCCTTTTTTGCACGGCCATCAGGTATACCGGACAGAGGTTTCTTATGGAGGAGTACACGGAAATATTTTTTATGCAGGGAAAGTAATCCCTGAGGTGAATAAGCTGGGAGATATCTTAACAAGGCTGGATAATTTTATGGGTCTGAGAGATGAAGAGGAATTGTTACATACGGAAAAGGAAATACGAAATAGTTCATCTCTGTCAGAAACAAGTATAGTGACACGCGGGAGAATTGTTCATGGGGAAGAAACAAGTCCCGTGAACAATATTATACACATTTTCCCGCATACAGGATTTTCCCCTGAACATTTGCGTCAAGCCATTCAGGAACACCCGGAGGCTGACACTGTTCTCGCTTCCATTAGCCGGGTTTATGATGGACATCCACTTATTGAAACAGCTAAAGAGTTAGGAGTAAATTTTATGATCGGAAATTGCCATGTGTTAGAAATACTTGAAAATGGTTTACCTTTAGCTTATGCCTTAGACAGACTGCTGCCTGATGTTGAAGTCGTGGTTTTTCGGGAACGTGTGACAAGCATATCCCTAAATGAAATGGGATCTCCTCATCTAAAGAAATATGCGGAAGAAATGGCTGCGGGTTATCTATTGAAAAAAACGGCTGTCCATACAGTATAAAAAAGGAGTGCAGGTAGATGAGCGAAGTTAAATCCTTAGTACAAAAAAATCTTGAAATAGAAGAGAAAAGTGTCCCGATTCCTTTAACTCGAAAATGGACAAAAATCGAAGTGGTAGGTCTGGGTTTAGTCATTATCTCACTGCTGGTTTTGTTAATCACTCCAGGTACATTAGCCGGGTTATTTACTTCCATTGTCGACCAGGTTTTCCCGGTCATCGTAGAGATATTCTTAACCGGCACGGTAGGGGTTTCCATTATTGTCAGTGTCATTATAGGCCGGGTACTGGAGAGACTGGGATTTACAGATGCACTAATTCGGATATTCATTCCTGTTACAAAGCTGATGAAAGTGAATTCGGCTGTTATCATTCCAAGTATATATAATATTCTTGGTGATATTAATGCTGCCGGAAAAATTGCCGGACCAATTTTAATCCGTTCGGGAGCAACAAAAGCAGAGCAGAAGATAGCGGTAGCCACCATGGTTCAATCTCAGCAGTCCTTTGCTACATTTATGTTAGGCATGGTTGCTTTAACGGCAGTAGGAGCCAATGCCTTTGTCGTAGTTGTGCTGGCTGTTTTCATGCCTGTCATTATTGTCCCGTTCCTGCTATCTAAAACCATTTATAGGAATACGAAAGCTGTCCAAATTGCAAAACTGCCTCAATTTACGCCAAAGACTGGCTTTTTACCCACTCTGTTTAATGCAGCCAGGGAGGGAGCAGAGCTTTTATTCCTTTTGATTATTCCGGCAGCAGCTGTCGTGTTCGCTGCTATAGGTGTTCTGGACTATATTGGTGTTTGGTCAAAATTCGAATCTGGCTTATCAGCCGTTTTGTTAACTCTAAATATTCATCCTGAGACCGGAATTCTCTCCATATTGGCTAGCCCGGCGCTGGCTATGGCTCAGTTATCTGAAGTGGCTGGTTCTTTGGATCCGAGATTGGTCATTGGATCATTTGTATTAGCTTCATCCGGTTTGCCTTTGTCTACTATCTTTGGTCAGGTTCCGGTTATATGGGCCGCTAATTCTGACCTTAGTGAAAAGGAGGCAATGGGAGCGGCTGTACTGGGGATCGTCATGCGTATATTGACAGCCTTTCTAATTGTTTATTTCTTAACGCCGATATTGGTGTAATGCAGCAAGATTAAATTTTACCCAGCAAATAAGAGAGGTCGATTAAATATTGATCTGGAGGGATTCTTTCAAATGATTGGGGATCCAGGTGGAGCTCTGTTTTTCTTAAAAGATTGTTTTCCTCGCTCCATAGGAAAAGAACGGCCGTTTGATGAAAGGGTTCCATAATCCCTTTCATCGGCGCAAGAAGTTCAATCTTAAGATCGTCCAGGGGAAAATCAGGACGGCAAATAAGCTTACAAGGTGCTGTTTGTAAGGGTTCATAGTGATTTATTGTATGATCAGACAGATGATGGATCCTCCCGGTAGCTGCAATTCTTTTATCAGGGAGGATCAGTCCAGGTTCATGATAGAGATCTCTTCCGATGGAGGAAGGGATCTTTTTTTTGTTCCATAAAATCGACATCGAAAAAGTGTGGCCAGGCAAAATCGTCCATGCTCTTTTGGCTATCAGTTCAAATCCGATAAAGGACATGGCTATCCCTCTTTCCTGTTGCTCTATACTGATGTTTATGCTCGAGGAGGAAAAAATATCTGCTATGCCTCCACCAACATAAAACTTACTGATTATGATAGCTATTTCTCTCTAACCCTCTTTTTTGAGAACCGGCCTGTTAGATGTTTGCTTACCAACTAATAAAAAGTACCCATCTCTAATAGAACAATAAAAAATTAGCTTTCTCCAGCATGCAATAAAGTATATAAACAAACTCTTGGATGCAGATAAGAAATTCTAAGATAAGTATTTTTCCAATGGGGGGATCTTTTATGATTACAGTAAAGAGTTGGCAGCAGCTGAGTAATCTAAGATTTTAGTTAGATGGAAGTAATGATCTCTAACAATTAATTTTCCTGTGACAAAAAAATACAAAAATTTTTAATAGGATGTCTCACCACTATGTGTAAAAGTCTGCCTAACCAATTCCTCCATATTCCAAACGTATACTTGCTGCATGGTTTGTACATGTTAATGGAAAAACTAAGGAGGAGTTTTAGTTGGAGTGGATTTATTTTCTATACTTGTTGAATACAGTATTTATCTTATACATAGCCATTTGGGAAGTTCGCCGGCCTTCCAAAGCTTTGAATTGGATAGTAATCGCTCTTGTTTTGCCTATCATTGGTTTCTTATTGTATCTTAGCATTTCAAATCCCAATCTTATTCGTCGTAAAAGATTGATCTTTTCTCATAATAAGTCTGATAAGTTGCCTGAGAGATATAGTGATTCTGCATCGATAATCGCAGATGCTTTAAGTAATTTTTCTGTAGGCGGGCTTCGAACCGGCAAAGTCCAAGTACTAAACAATGGAATAGCAAAATATGAACAGCTTATCGAATCCCTGCAAAAAGCCAAAAAAACCATTGATCTGGAATATTTCATCTATCGGAACGATCAAATTGGTAATCTTATCACAGAACTGCTGATAGAAAAAGTAGTGAATGGAGTGCGGGTCCGTTTTATTAGAGATGCTTGGGGGAGCAAAAGATTTCCACGTCAAAAAATTCTTCAGATGGAAGAAGCCGGGGTAGAATGCCGGACAATATTTCCTTTAAAATTTCCCTGGATTTTGTCCAATTGGAATTATCGGGATCATTGTAAGATTGTCACTATTGATAGTAAGGAATCCTTTACTGGCGGTATGAACATTGGGTATGAATATACAGGATTAAGGCCGGACGTTGGATTCTGGAGGGACACTCATTTGCGAATTGAAGGGGAAGCAACTGGAGACTTGCAGACTATCTTTGACGTTCATTGGAATATCGCTGTACCCGAACGGATAAAGTCAAAAGCAGAATCTGAGGCAACGAAAAAGACCACTGAAATCCAAAAATATAAATCAAAGGAAATCTATCCGCCAGATCTTTCAAGATGGTCTGCCGAATTAGGATCTGAATTATTGTCTATAGAAGGCAGAACAGACAATACCCAATCAAAGACAGGAGAATTACATAAAGCATATATCCATACACTGGATGGAAACCCTGGAATTTCTACACCAGTTATTCGTCAAGCATACTTTATATTGATAACACAAGCGAGCAAAACCATTGATATATCAACGCCTTACTTTATACCAGAAACAGATATTATTATGGCATTAAAGACAGCTGTGGCTCGTGGTGTACGCGTAAGATTACTTGTTCCTCGACATATTGATAAAAAAATCGTGGGTTTTGCAAGTCAAACCTATTACGGGGAGCTTATAGAAGCTGGGGTCCAAATCTGCCAGTACGATAAAGGAATGTTACATGCAAAACTGATGATCATTGATGGGGAAATTGCAGAAATAGGCGCAGCAAACTATGATATGAGAAGCTTTCGCCTGAATTATGAAGTGTGTCAAGTCGTGTACAGTGCTGATGTGGCAAGGGAACTTACAGAGCAGTTCGAGAATGATCTTACTGATTCTATACCATTAAGAATTGAAGACTTAATGCAGCGATCCCTGACCAAGCGGTTTGTTGAACAGGGTGCCCGCCTGCTTTCTCCATTATTATAAGTTGATGTATCCTGTTTTTTGTTCTTTGAAAAATCGAAAACCCATGTTTAAGAACTCTGAACACGGGTTTCGATGGTTCATTTACTAAAAACGGTAATACAAAACAGGTAGTTCAAAGAGTTTGAATTGCTTTTTAAATAAATATAAATGACAAATGTATATCATAAGGAAATACGTTTATTAGAACTGCATACCTGCCTTTAGATCCTCGGACCTTTCCGTATGATATTCAGCGGTATCGGCAGCCAGTTCTCTAGCCTCTTTATCGAAACCTCAAGATACAGCTAAGTAAAATATAAACTGGAGGAAAAACATTGGAAGAAGTTCAAATTGGTTTACTGACGATTAAAGTCATCGTTGGTTTTGCAACTTTATTTTTTATCATTATCATAACAGGCAGAACATCCATCAATCAGTTAACCCCGTTTCACTTAGTTTTTGTGTTAGTACTTGGGGATTTATTAGGAAATACCATTTATCAAGATAAGGTAGGGGTCTTTCATTTTTTATATGCCATCGGATTGTGGACGTTTCTTATGCTGGGAATAGAGTTTATGACTCTAAAAAATAAATCGGCACGTTCTCTCTTATTAGGCAATCCTAACATCATCATTCGAGATGGTGTTATGAACAGAAAATTACTTAAAAAGAACAAATTAGATGTAAATCAAGTATTGAGTATACTTCGTCAAAATCATGTCTTTTCAATTCGCGAAGTCAAATACGGTATATTGGAAGCTAATGGACAAATAAGTTTATTATTAAAATCCAAGTATCAAAAACCAGAAAAACAAGATTTCAATCTCCCGGAAAGTCCAGCAGACCTCCCAACATCGTTAATTATAGATGGGGAAATTCTATTGGATAATTTACATGAACTCGGGTTTAATCAACAGTGGTTAGATAACCAATTAACTGCCAATGGATATGATAGTGTAAAGCGTATCCTATACGCAGATTGGCGAGAGAGTGAAGGCATACATATAAGTCCTAAATAAATTTTATTAGGATAAAGCAGGGACTTAAATTGAAAAAAGAAATGGCCAGCTAAGACCAAGACAAGGGAGAGAATTTATATTCTCTCCCTTTCAAGAGTAATAGGAAGAATGAATGGCATTGGTTTACAAAAATCGCTATGACATAGTATCTCATCAAGAATGCATAAGGGTGAAAAGTGGATCTCTTACAAAACGTATCGATTTTGCGTAGGAAAGTACCCCTAATAAAGAATTGACATAAATTCTCGCTTGGTTAGCCAAAGTAGGTTTTATCCGGAAAATTTTAAGCATAAAAATCGTTTTTTAAAGCATTCTAAAAAGGTCCTAAAAAAACAAAGGAGGTGCCATTCATGACAGTCATCAATGACGTTAAAACAGCTCTGGCAGGACTAAAAAGTGCTCAGGCGAGCTTTGAAACATTTGCTCTTAGTACAGATAATGAACAAGCGAAGCAGCTGTATCAAGATGCCGCTAAACAAACTCAAGCCTTAGTGGACAGTATTTCACCGCGTGTTCAGCAAATCGAACAAGAAGAACCTCAATACAAACAATAATCATTAACACGATACAAAAGGTTGGTTGGATATCGGCCAACCTTTTTCCCGATTTTGAATGGATAAAATGAGGTGATTTTCATGAAAGTCAACATAGCTAATTTTAAAATTCTTATATTATTGCTAATCATTATCGGACTAAGCTCTGGATGTAATGAAAATCAATTGGATAATAACAATAAAAAGTCTAGTGTTTCGCAAGTGCATACAGGGAAGCCAATCGATCAATCTATCGCTAACCACGCTAAAGAAAAGATTATAACTAAGGACGAAATTACGGATGTTAGGGCTGTGAATACAGATAAGGAGCTTCTAGCGGCGATAAAGGTAGAAAATTTCGACCGTTTTCGCTTAAAAAGTATCGAGAAGACCGTAACATCCGACTTGGAAAAAATGTATCCGAATCACATGGTTGTCGTTTCGTCCGATAAAAAAATGTTATGGGAACTCCAAAAAATTGAAGAAAGACTGCAAAAAAACAAAACGAATAAGAAAAACTTAAAAAAGGATTTGAAAAAACTTAAAAGTCTTATTAAGGAACAGACGTAAAGTGGGGGATGAAGCCATGTCAAATAATCAAAAGAAACAGCTTTCACCAGTCCAGCAGGAATACCAGGAACTGCAAAAACAGCGCGAAATCAAAAGGCCGGTTGTGAAAAATTGTATAAAAGCCTTTCTAATAGGCGGTCTCATCTGTCTTATTGGCCAGTTTATTCAGGATTTTTACATTTATTATTTTGATTTTACAGAGCAAACGGCCGGCAACCCGACGGTTGGAACGTTAATTTTTATTACAATGCTTTTTACTGGTTTTGGTGTATATGACCGAATTGCCCAATTTGGGGGAGCTGGGACAGCGGTACCCGTAACTGGTTTTGGCAATGCAGTCATATCACCTGCCATGGAACATCGAACCGAAGGATTTGTCTTGGGCGTAGGCGGTAATATATTTAAATTGGCGGGTTCGGTTATTTTATTCGGTGTTTTTTCTGCCTTTGTCATTGCCTTAATTAAGACAATTTTAATCAGATGGGGTGGTTTATAATGCTTGCAGGCCATCGCACGTGGATATTCGAACAAAAGCCCGTCATTATTTCGACTGGAACTATTGGGGGACCCTTTGAAGCCAATGGAGCTATACCGGATGACTTTGATACTCTTCATGCTGATTTATGGCTTGGACAAGATTCCTATGAAAAAGCACATAAAGTCCTTTTTGAAGAAGCTTGTCAGAAAGCGATGGAAAAAGGCGGAATCCAAAAGGATCAAGTACAATTTATCTTTGCCGGTGATTTAATTAATCAAATAACGCCAACCAGTTTCGCTAGCCGGACAATTGGAGCACCGTATTTTGGTTTGTTTGGTGCCTGTTCTACTTCAATGGAGGGGCTTGCATTAGCTGCTTATATCGTTAATACCAATGGAGCTAAATATATACTGACTGGAGCCTCCAGTCATGATACAGCAGTTGAAAAGCAATTTCGTTATCCAACTGAATATGGCGGACAAAAGCCTCCTACTGCCCAATGGACAGTCACAGGTGCTGGCGCGGCCCTTTTAAGTGATTCTGGTGAAGGACCAAGTGTTACATCTGCAACAATTGGCCGTGTAATTGATATGGGCTTAACAGATCCATTTAATATGGGAGGGGCCATGGCTCCTGCTGCGGTAGATACCATTGAGGCGCATTTAACGGAAAGAAACATTGATCCATCTTATTATGATTTAATCGTCACCGGGGATCTTGGCCAAATAGGGCGTGAAGTTTCCCTTGATTTATTTAAAAAGCATGGAATTTCCATCAGTGAAGAGCAATACCAGGATTGCGGTCTTATGATTTATCGGGAGGGTCAGCCAGTCCTGGCAGGTGCAAGTGGTCCAGGTTGTTCAGCAACCGTCGTTTATGGGCATTTATTAAATCGCATGAAGAAAGGAGAATTTAAAAGAATGTTAGTCGTGGCCACAGGTGCCTTATTATCTCCACTTTCTTTTCAGCAAAGCGAATCGATCCCTTGTATCGCCCATGCAGTATCCATTGAATATGGGGGGCAATCATCCATATGACCTATTTTTGGGCTTTTACCGTAGGCGGTTTGATTTGTGTCATTGGGCAGATTATGTTTGATGTGTTTAAATTGACACCCGGACATACCTTAAGTTCTCTTGTCGTAGCAGGGGCTATTTTAGATGGATTTGGATTATATGAACCCTTGATTGATTTTGCTGGTGCAGGCGCTACTGTACCTATTACAAGCTTTGGCAATTCCCTTGTGCATGGGGCTATGCAGGAAGCAGAAAAACACGGGATAGTTGGTGTACTCACGGGAATGTTTGAAGTAACCAGTTCAGGTATTTCAGCTGCCATTATTTTTGGAATGCTGGGAGCCCTTATTTTTAAGCCAAAAGGATAAGGAGGATGTTAAATGACGATTGCATCAAATGTAAAGCAGACTCTTGCCAGCCTTAAAGGTGCAGAAGCCGATTTATCCAGCTTAGCACTTAGGACTCAAGACTTTGAATCAAAGCGTACACTCCATGAAACCATGATGAGTGTCCATGAGGTAGTAACGGATTTAAAAAAGCGAATAGGTGAAATGGAACGGGAAGAATTTCAGTATAAAGGTTTTTAAGAGATATTATTTTTGCTGGGGGTGTTAATCAGTGCCTGCATGGTTAGATATTGCCGTAAGGTCAATTTTATTTGTTGTAATTTTATTCTTTATTACGAAATGGTTAGGAAAGAAACAAATATCAGAGTTATCTTTCTTTGAATATGTCACTGGTATTTCTATTGGGAGTATAGGTGCTGAGGTTGCTATGGGGCTTGAACGGAGCATTTTTCACGGGATCATCGGAGTTATTATCTTTGCAGCGATACCCTTTATCTCTGGTGTAATTTCCTTAAAAAGTAAAAAGTTTCGTGATTTTGTAGAAGGTACAGGAACTATCTTTATAAAAGACGGAAAAATCATGGAAGATAACATGAAAAAGGAAAGATACACGACAGATGAGTTACTGGAGCTGCTTCGCAGGAAGGATGTTTATCAAGTGGCGGATGTAGAATTCGCCGTATTAGAGCCGACTGGAGATTTGTCCGTCATGCTAAAGAAAGAAAATCAGCCATTAACACCAAAGGATCTAAACTTGGCGATTGCTCCAATCAAAGAGCCTCAGACTGTCATTATGGATGGTGTTATAATGGATGAACCGCTTGCCACGATCGGACGAAGCCGGGCCTGGTTATACACTGAATTAGATAAGCTTGGTGTAACGGTCGAAAATGTGTTTCTGGGACAAGTTAACTCCTATGGAGAGTTAACAGTAGACCTGTTTGACGATCAATTACAAGTCCCATCACCTCAGGATAGAGCCCTAATTCTTTCGACCCTGAAAAAATGCCAAGCAGACTTAGAGCTGTTTGCTCTTGGAACCGAAGTAAAAGAAGCTAAGCAGATGTATAGTGAAAATAGTGAAAAACTGCAAAAAGCAATTGATAAAGTGATGCCTATTTTGAAAGGATGATGATGCATTATCAGTAAAGCAGGACGTGATGGTTTTCCGCAAGCCCATCAGCGTTGTTAAATTATCAATGTTAAAAACTTTGTCATCAAAACCAGTTATTCTACACGGATTATCGAAAGAATGAAGGGATACATATAAGTACAAAATAAAATTTGTAAGGCTAGGAGCATATCATTTGTCTGTATTAAAATAATTTATCTGATGGGGTAGGCACGTGGCAAATTACCTGGTAGGGATGTGATCATATGCTGCATTGGATTGACCGCATATCATTAACTATCCTTTGAATATGGAAATTGTTTCTATGAAATGAGATTTTCCTATAAAATAAGAATTGCCCAGCCTTTTTGGCCACTTATCGTTTCAAAAGAACAATTTTTAAGGAGAATGAATATGAAAAATTCCGGAGAAAGCTTAGAAAGTTTACTTGGAGTGAATCATATAGTGAGAAAAAAAGCTGTGAAAGATTTGGATTTGGATCAATGTTTTTTAAACCCTATCATACATAGGGAGATAAATGGGAACACGGTATATAGTCCCTTAAATATACAACGTGTTTGGGATCAGATACGATAGTAAAAGGTATCGCTTTACTTTGTGACATAATATCAGAAACACATAATTAAGAAACGTTCCTCTTTTAAGCGAATCGAATGATGGGACTGCCAGTTACACAAAAAGCAGAACCTTGTTGTAATATTGAATTCTTCACGAGTAAACGATCCTGAAGATCGAAAGACTGAAAACAAATGAAAGCAGCCGAACGGCTGCTTTTTATTTTGGTTTTTCTACCCTTTTGTGCCTGCGAATCGTACAAGTATACCAGCCAGTCAAGGGGCAGAAAACTTTTTTAACAGCGCTTTAAAACATCATTATGCCTACCTTGTTCGTTCTCCACAGTAAAATGTAAAAAAACCCCTTTTTAAGGGAGAGGATCGCTCACAGCGCAAAAAACTAGGGAGAAAAAGAAAAATAGGGCCAAAAACAAAGCATTGGAAGAAATCAAAGAACAAATAGACAAGGAAATTCAGGAGTAGCTGTGTTTTCTTTCCTATTCCACAGCTACAACTTTAATAATACGATTCTTATCTATATGCAATATCCTCAAAAAGGGTTCCATGATTGGAAAGGATACGGCAGATATGTCCAAAAATGAGCTAAAGCGATTAAAGTACTTGCTCCTGTAATAGGGAAGAAAAAAGAAAGATGAAAAAAGTACTAAAGAGAGAAAAGAACAAAGGTTCTCTATAGCTTTCGGTATTTGAATGTGTTTGATGTTTCCCATACAGACGGAAAAGAGCCCCCGGCTCCAAGAGTAAAAACAATGGAAGGTGGCGGGGTATAAGAAAAAGTCCTGCTAACGGAATGAATTCAGAAAATCAGGTTTATCGTACTGTAAAAACACCCTAACCTATCCAGTATTTTTATTTGCTAAGCCCTTTATTCAATCTGAAATTTCTCTCTAGTGTGGTTTAACAAATCTACTGCTTCCATACCAACGATAAACCAACAGGTTAAAAAGGGAATGTGGTAACGGCACCATCTACCAACTACAGATACTTCACGAATTTTTCTTGTCCCCAAGTTATGGACATGACTAGAAGAAAATAATTGTTAACAACTTCAAACGCTTGCAAATCTAGTGGTACGGTAAACACTTTCATCGGCGCTAACATTATTGCTAGGGATCTGTGAGTGTTCTAATTTTTCGGGGTAAAATCACAAATGTGGTGATGATTCTTTTATTTCAATTTGAGAGTTATATCCTAGTTTACAAGATACCTTGGAAGTTGTATCAAGTAAATGCTTAACATACTCTTTCTCATTGGACATAATCCGTACCGTTGGTGCACAAATACTGATGGCCGCTGCAATTTTACCCTGACGTGAAAAAACAGGAGCGGCAACACAAGATACACCACTTTCAAATGTTTCAAATGATAAATAATAACCTTTATGCCTTATCTGCTCTAATTCCGCACGAATAATGTTAGGTTCAACAGTAGTGTGAGGAGAATATGGTTTCAAGTTTGCAGTAGATAGATAATTTTCAACCATTTCTTGATTACTATAAGCCAACAAAACTTTTCCAAGTCCTGTCGTATAAGGAGGCGATGTTAAAGACAGATGGAATTGTAAACGCAATCCTGATTCTTGATTCATAATTCGCTCTAACAAGACAACTATATTAGAGTCCATTACTCCAAGGTGAACCAGTTCATTAGTTGCTGACGATAATTGAACTAGATCTTGATGGGAAACTTTTCGTATATCTAGTCTTTCTTCATATGCATTGCCTAACTCTAAACAGGATAACCCTAGCCTGTACTTGCCTGTATTGGTATCTAGAGTAATAAATTCTTTCTCTTTCAAATTATCTAACAATTTCAACAAATAACTTTTTCTAAGATCAAGTATTTCTGCCAGCTCACCCAAACTACATTCTTCATGTTCTCTAAAAAATAATAAGATATTTAATGCATGAGAAACATTACCATAGGATACCCGCTTATTATCTGTCACAAAATTACCTCCTCTTTGAGCATCAAATTTATTAATATTTAGTGAACGTCGTTATCTATTCCTTCAAGTACAAATCTTAAGTTAAAATTTAAAATAATTCAAGTGAAAATTCTAATATTTCTCAATATGGAAATAATTATTATTATATCAAAAACCTTTCAGACTGCTAACAGGTAGCACAAAGACACCCCGTAAGTAAACACTTTTACTGCACTTAATTTGTATTTTAATAAAAGGGGATGAGT
>NZ_JCAXER010000018.1:0-127375 GCF_059758675.1 Cytobacillus sp. GQ23 | reverse complement strand
CCTTTGATATTTATTGTTCACTTAACCCCTTGGGGAACTGCAAGGCCAAGACCTTTAGCAATTCGTGTGCCATAATCAGGATCCGCTTTAAAGAAATGCTGAATCTGGCGAATCTTAATTTCTTCTTTTTCTACTGGCTTCATGGCTGCAACAATGTTTGCCACAAGACGAGAGCGTTCCTCTTCACTCATTAAACGGTATAGATCACCGGCTTGTGTGTAGTGGTCATTATGATCATATGCAACGCTTTCAGCTAAACCGGATACAGGGTATGCAGCCTGCTTATGCTCAGGTGCTTCTGTTGGTCCTCCAAAGCTGTTTGGCTCGTAATAAACAGAACCGCCGCCGTTGTTGTCAAAGCGCATCTGGCCGTCACGCTGATAGTTTTGCACTTCATTTTTAGGACGGTTGATTGGCAGCATCTGATGGTTTGCACCTACGCGGTAGCGGTGTGCATCATGGTAGGCAAACAGACGGCCCTGAAGCATTTTATCAGGCGACACATCAATTCCGGGTACCAGAGTTCCAGGTGAGAAGGTTGCCTGCTCTACTTCAGCAAAGTAGTTTTCGGGATTTCTATTGAGAACCATACGTCCTACTTCGATTAATGGGTAATCTTTTTGTGACCATACTTTGGTGACATCGAACGGGTCGAAACGGTACGTATTTGCATCCTCAAGAGGCATAATTTGTACACAAAGCTTCCAGGAAGGGTAGTCTCCATTCTCAATTGCATTGAATAAGTCTTCCGTATGGTAGTCCGGATTTTCGCCAGCTATTTTAGCTGCAGCTTCAGGACTGAGGTTTTTAATACCTTGCTCTGTTTTAAAGTGATATTTCACCCAGACGCCTTCGCCTTTATCATTAACCCACTTGAAGGTATGGCTTCCAAAACCATGCATATGTCTTAAAGTTGCAGGAATACCGCGGTCGGACATTAAGATGGTTACCTGATGAAGTGATTCTGGTGACAAGGACCAGAAATCCCAAACAGCAGTCGGGTTTTTCAGATGTGTCTTAGGATCACGCTTCTGTGTATGAATAAAGTCAGGGAACTTGATGGCATCCCTAATAAAGAATACAGGCGTGTTGTTTCCTACAAGATCGTAGTTTCCTTCTTCTGTATAGAACTTAACAGCAAAGCCGCGCGGATCGCGTACTGTATCAGCAGAGCCCAGTTCACCCGCAACAGTTGAAAAACGGACAAACAAAGGCGTTTTCTTACCTACCTTTGATAGAAATGCAGCTTTAGTATATTTAGTGAGGTCATTTGTAACTTCAAAATAACCATGTGCACCGGCACCTTTAGCATGAACAACACGCTCGGGCACACGTTCTCTATTAAAATGGGCGAGTTTTTCCAGCAGGTGTACATCCTGAATCAGTGTTGGCCCTCTTGAGCCTGCAGTCATTGAATTTTGATTGTCGCCAACCGGCGCGCCCCAGCTTGTAGTCAGATTATTCTTTTTTGTCATTCAAAAATCACCTCATAAAAGTTTAATAACTTGCTTATGATCTCAATGATAACACTTCTCAAAGTAAAATCAATACTTTTTTATAATAATTATAAATAAATATAAGTTATTAGGAAATATACGCTTTAATAAAGGCAGCAGAAAGCTTGTTTGAAAAGGCGTTACTATATTTATATTTTCGTTTTTTCCTAAAAGAACCTGTTTTTCGAAAGAGGGGAGAGGGAGGAGGGGAACTGAAACACAAAAAAACGGACGGTTTGGACCGCCCGTTTTTTTAGCTGATATTTTCCCTTATGATTGGCATGCTCATGCATCTTGGGCCGCCACGGCCTCTTGAAAGCTCTGAGCTGAGAATTTCGATGACTTCAACCCCATTCTGCCGGAGGACGTCGTTTGAGACATAGTTTCGATCGTATGTCACAACAACACCAGGAGAAATTGCGAGTGTATTGGAGCCGTCGTTCCATTGTTCACGAGCCGATGCAATCGGGCAGCCACCTCCACAAGGGATTAACACCAATTCATTAAGATGAAGCACTTCTTTCAATGTTTCTTTTAGTGAGTTTTTCTCTGTTATTCTAAGCCTATCAGAATTATTCTCCTGTTCCAGGATGTAAATCTTCATACTGCCATCTCTGTCTTCAATAGCAGGGTGGTAGGTGAATTTATCATGATCAATCATAGTGAAAACTGTATCCAGGTGCATGAATGCGCGAATCTTAGGGATTTCAACTGCCACAACCTTTTTAATGGCATCCTGTCGGGAGAATAACTCCCGTGCAAGTTTTTCAATCCCTTGTGCAGAAGTTCTTGCACTAACACCGATGGCGACCACTTCTTCACTTAAAATCAGCTCATCTCCGCCTTCAAGAGAGTACAAATCATCACGCTTAAAGTAAGCAGGAATCTCATGTTTATTAAAACGCGGGTGATGATTCATGATGCAGTCCATAAAAATGGATTCCCTTCTCCTGGCAGGCTCATGCATTCGATTAATCGTAATGCCCTCACCTATAACCGCAGCCGGATCCCGTGTAAAATAGAGGTTCGGCATCGGGTCCAGATAAAAAGGGTAATGGTCCGGCATCATTTCATGAAGATGAATTTTCTTATCCTGATCAATATCCGATTTAACAACACCAGCCATCACTTTCTTAACCAGTTCATCAGGCGAAAGAGATAAGAGAAACTCTTTCACTGTTTCGTAGGATCCATTAATATTTTCCAGACTTTCCCTTAAGACCTTTTCAATAAACGCCAATCTTGGCTCGTCTTCCTGTATGGATTCTGTCATTAATTTATCGAGATATAAGACTTCAATTCCGCGGTTGCTTAAAATATTGGCGAAATAATCATGTTCTTTTTGAATGGCAGGCAAAAATGGAATGTCATCGAATAAAAGTCTTTTCAAATATTGGGGTGTGAGATTTTCTATTTCCTTACCCGGCCTATGCAGAAGGACCGTCTTTAATTCTCCTATTTCTGAAGTTACATTTAACGGATGTTTCATTATAATAAATACCTCCAAAGGCTTATCAGCCTGACCTATTGTTCTATTTATGATTGGTTCCCTGTGCAGTCATAGAGTAAACAGATCAATTAGGTGTATATTTATACAATCGCGCTTAATATGCAGTAAATTTTTTCGGAATAATAGGGGAAACTGATTATTGAAATTCTAATAGAAAATCTGTCCTTCATAAGTGTACAAATTAAAAAAATGTGTTAAAGTATTAATTGAAAAAACCTTTACATAGCTGTATTTGTTTAATGAAATAATGTCCACTCTAAAAATACAGTTGTATATGAGTTGGCGACATTCAATAAAAATGTACTGGGGGATACTGATATGACCAGCAAAATTTTAGATGCTTTTTTACAGGAAAACCTGGAGGATTTAAAAGATAGAGGACTTTACAACGTAATCGATCCTCTTGAGAGCCCAAATGGACCTACAATTAAAATCAGCGGAAGAGAACTAATCAACCTTTCATCCAATAACTATCTTGGCTTGGCAACTGATGAAAGACTAAAAAAGGCCGCAAATGAAGCAATTGAAAAATATGGGGTTGGAGCAGGTGCGGTCCGTACAATAAATGGAACGCTTGAACTTCACACAAAGCTTGAAGAAAAACTGGCTGAGTTCAAACATACAGAAGCAGCTATTGCATACCAGTCTGGATTTAATTGTAACATGGCAGCTATTTCTGCTGTCATGGATAAAAATGATGCCATTTTGTCTGATGAGCTGAATCATGCCTCCATTATTGACGGATGCCGTTTATCCAAAGCGAAGATTATTCGTGTAAACCATTCTGATATGGAAGATTTAAGAGCAAAAGCAAAGGAAGCGAAAGAATCCGGATTATATAACAAAATTATGGTTATTACGGACGGTGTCTTCTCGATGGATGGGGATGTAGCAAAACTTCCAGAGATTGTAGAAATTGCAGAAGAGTTCGATCTCATCACTTATGTGGATGATGCCCATGGTTCGGGTGTTCTTGGAAAAGGAGCAGGCACTGTTAAGCACTTCGGCCTTTCCGACAAAATCGATTTCCAAATCGGCACACTTTCAAAAGCGATTGGAGTTGTTGGGGGATATGTTGCCGGTAAAAAAGATTTGATTGATTGGCTGAAAGTACGCAGCAGACCATTCCTATTCTCCACATCTTTAACACCTGCAGATGTTGCAGCAAGCACGAAAGCTATTGAACTGCTAATGGAAAGCACAGAACTGAATGAAAAGCTATGGGAAAATGCCAACTACCTTAAGGACGGGCTGCAAAAATTAGGCTTTGATATTGGCGACAGCGAAACACCAATTACTCCATGTATTGTTGGGGATGAAGTAAAAACACAGGAATTCAGCAAAAAGCTCAATGAAGAAGGCGTTTATGCAAAATCAATCGTCTTCCCGACTGTCCCTAGGGGAACTGGCCGTGTCAGAAACATGCCATCTGCAGCGCATACGAAAGAAATGCTGGATCAGGCCATTGCAATTTATGAAAGAGTTGGCAGGGAAATGGGTATTATTTAAGTTCGTTTAGATATAGAAACACAATTAAGGCAAAGAGGAAACGTTGGAGGAATATGATGAAACGGATTATGATAACTGGAGCTTTAGGTCAAATCGGCTCTGAACTAACCTTGAAATTAAGAGAAATCTATGGAACGGATAATGTTATTGCAACAGACATCAGAAAAAATGACTCTGAGGCTGCCAATTCAGGACCATTTGAAATGGTTGACGTTACAGATGCAAAATCAATGCTGGATACAGCTAAGAAGTATAATGTAGATACAGTTATTCATATGGCTGCTCTATTATCGGCTACAGCTGAGGCTAACCCTGTATTTGCATGGAATTTAAATATGGGCGGGTTAATGAATGCACTTGAAACTGCAAGAGAGTGCAATGCACAATTCTTTACGCCAAGCTCCATTGGCGCATTTGGGCCTTCAACGCCTAAAGACAACACTCCACAGGATACTATTCACCGCCCAACTACGATGTATGGAGTGAATAAGGTTGCAGGCGAATTGCTTTCAGATTATTACTATCACAAGTTTGGCGTGGATACTAGAGGCTTAAGGTTTCCTGGGTTAATTTCCTATGTAACTCCTCCAGGGGGCGGAACGACTGATTACGCAGTTGAGATTTATTATGAAGCCATAAAAAATGGCCGCTACACATCATACATCGACAAGGGCACATATATGGATATGATGTATATGCCTGATGCGTTAAATGCCATTGTTGATTTAATGGAAGCTGATGCAGATAAACTGATCCACCGCAACTCCTTTAATGTAACTGCCATGAGTTTTGAACCTGAACAGATTGCAGCTGAGATCAGAAAGCATATTCCTGGATTTGAAATTTCATATAAAGTGGATCCTGTGCGCCAGTCGATTGCAGACAGCTGGCCGAATTCAATTGATGCTTCTGCCGCTAAAGAAGAGTGGGGATTTAAAGCTGACTTTGATTTAGCTAAAATGACTGCTGACATGCTTGATAAATTAAGAACTAAATTATGATAAAGTAAAAAGGGACAGCGGCTGGCTGTCCCTTTTATAATTTAATATTGAAATGTTCACGGAGAAACGCCTCTTTTTCCTCCTGGGTTAGTTCATATTTTTCTTTTGTGCCTTCTTCAGATTTGGTGACTGTTAATCCTGAGAGCGTAACACGGCCTTTCTTTGTCGCAATAGTAGCAAGGTCACCATGTGTAAAATGGGATTCAGGTGAAGTCTGATTGAAAGAACAGGCATCATCAAAATCAATCAGCTGCCTTGGCTTATCTGAAAAACGGTAAAGAATTCTCCATTCATCATTTTCGAGCCTTTGAAGATCATATATACCTCCCGCCACTCCGATCCTGTAAGTTCCGCTTACATCTGTTTTTTCCTCACCTGTTAATGGCAATGGCTGCCTGACAGAATCTCCAAATCCAACATCCACTAAATAAGGAACTCGGTTTAGATAAACCAATATGGCTGCATGGGAATCTTCTCTGACCCATCCATTCGGCTTTTTGACAGTGCAAGATATAAGATGCGAATGAAATCCAAGTTCTGACAGAAGCTGCTGAAAAAGACCGTTTAATTCATAGCAAAAGCCTCCCCGGCTTCTTTCGAGAATTTTTTCATAAAACACATTCGTGTCAAGCACAATGGGAATTTTTCTAGTTACATCCAAATTCTCAAAAGGAATATTGTGCATATGACTGCTCTGAAGTTCTTTCAAAAATTCAAGCCCCAGTTCACGTTCATCCGATACGCCAATGCGTTTTAAGTATTTTTTTGTATCCATAAGATCACTCCATATTATTATTGGTTTAGAAAAAACCAGTTTGCAGTAAGGAAGCAGTTATACTAAAATGTCATTATATTAACATTTTAGCAAATTACACACGGGGGTTAAAAAATATGACTTACGAAGTAACTGTTGAATTTTGCATGATGTGAAACTATGCACCAAAAGCCGCGAGTTTCGCGGAAGAACTCTTCACACATTTTCGCTCTGAAATCACAAAAATGGAACTGGTTCCAAGTAAGGGCGGAGCTTTTGAAGTGACAGTAAATGGAGTTAAGCTATATTCTAAGCTTGATACTGGCATTTTTCCAAAAACGAATGCCATTATTGAAAAGATGCAGGGATAAACTGCCAAACCTTCTCCAAGTGGAGAAGGTTTTTTTCTGAACCATAACAATATTATGTAAACAAAGGGTAAAAGGCTACCTCATTCTCAGTATTTCAATTGATGATTATATCTCTATTGCATCCCGGACCCGCTTCATTTTTATTTATGAAAATCTCTAATACCTCATTTGCAAAATCTGCACTTACCTTTTTATTTATAACTGAGAAAGGAAGCTTAACTTTTCGCATACACGGCTGGCATCGCAGGCTTACTTCTGTGTCATCTATTTTAGCAGCCTTGATGATTACGCTGTCTTCTTTTAAGGAAACGGTTACATCTTTAGATGCACATCCCGTTAAAAGGGCCTCAACGATTATCTGCGCCTCCGTGTCGTATAAGTCGATGCGGAATGTGATCTGATCCAAATACGAGGAAAGCGGGTCCAGGTAAAAATCCTCCATCCATTTTTCCAATTCAGCCAAATTAAACGGATGGAATTCTTCCTTTTTGTTCAAATTCAAAACCCCCTTGTTTCATTCTATAGTATTCATTTCATGCAAAATAGTGAAAAATGATATAATAACGGGGCAAATGCTGGAGGGATTTTATGAAAAGTATAGTCAGAAATATTTCACCGGTGCACGAACTGCAAAAAGACCGGCGTTTTACTCTTTTAATGAAACAGTATGAGCTTGACTTTATACATACAACCAACATGCTGAAAGAGGTAATCTCTGATATAAGGAATACGATTCTTGCCGGGAAATGGACCGGTGAGGAGCCGGGTACGGAAAAGTTTACAGATCTTATATTTCAAAAATCAGAAGAGGTCATTAAAGCTCGTTATGGATATACCCTTAAAAGGGTTATTAATGCCACTGGCACTATTCTTCACACTAATCTTGGCCGGGCGCGGTTAAGCAAATCTGCAGGAGATCATATGCTTGAAGTTGCCATGAACTATTCCAATTTGGAGTATAGCCTGGGTGAAGGAGAACGGGGATCCAGGCATAGTCACCTGGAAAATCTGATCAAAGAGCTTACAGGTGCAGAAGCAGCTATGGCAGTCAATAATAATGCTGCTGCTGTTTATATCATACTAAGAGCCCTGGCGGCAGAAAAGGAAGTTATCGTTTCACGCGGTCAGCTTGTTGAAATCGGAGGCTCCTTCAGGGTATCAAGCATAATGGAAGAGAGCGGGGCCAGGCTTATAGAAGTCGGAACTACGAATAAAACCCATCTGGAAGATTATGAAAAAGTGATAAATGAAGATACAGCCATGCTTATGAAGGTGCACACGAGCAATTTTAAGATTATTGGTTTTACGAAAGAAGTTGGCACAGAAGAACTTGCCCGCTTATCAAAAGAAAAAAACCTGATATTTTATGAAGATCTGGGAAGTGGTGCACTATTTGATTTCAAAAGCAAAGGAATCGGAGATGAACCGGCAGTCAGCGATGTGTTAAAAATGGGGGCAGATATCGTTTCTTTTAGCGGGGACAAGCTTTTGGGAGGTCCCCAGGCAGGCATTATTGCCGGAAGGAAGGACTTAATCGAAAAGCTGAAAAAACATCAGCTGGCCCGTGTTCTCAGAGTTGATAAAATGACAATTGCTGCTCTCGAAGGCACGCTTATTGATTACTTAAAAGGAGAAGAGGGTCTTCGAAATATTCCGGTAGTCCATGATTTGCTGGTGACCAGTGATGAACTTAAAGTGAGAACAGCTCAATTCCTTAACAAATTACAAGCTGCCGGAAACGATTACGATTGTTCAATGAGAGAAAATACAGGGCGGGTAGGAGGAGGCACGATGCCAGAAGTAGAGCTTTCGTCCTGGATTGCCGTTTTAAAGCACAGACATTATTCAGCAGATCATATCGCACGCCAGTTAAGGATTGATTCCTCCATAATCGTCAGGATTCAAAAGGAAGAAGTTCTGATTGATCTGCGGACAGTAACTGCCAGTGAAGAGGACACCATTATAAACGCCTTAAACGCTATTTAATTTAAAGCAGCTGCCTGATGAGGAGGCAGCTGCCTTTTCTTTATATTTACATGTCATGGTGTGAATTATGTTTTTGTCTGGTGTGGTTGCGGTTTTTTACTTTCTTTGAACCGCTTAATGGTTCAGGCTGTCCATCATTGTTATGTCCTTTAGGTGCATTTTTTCGCATGTCTTTGCCATTGTTTTTGTTCAATTGAAGTCCTCCTCGGGATAATAGGATGTTTCTACCGCTCCAGGCAGCTGATATCCTGCCGTCTTAATGAAAAAAGATACAGGGTGAAATTCACCCTCACCTCATGTGTTAGTTTGTCTCTTTTCCATTGAAATTTGCCTTGCAAATTGTGGCTGAATATCAAGACTTCCTGCTGTGTGATTTGCGGAATATTTTTAGATGCTATTGCGCAATTTAATGGTACAAATTTTATTAGGAGTGAAAAAGTATGCCATATCATAAAGATAAACAGCAGGCATTTCAGGCTGCACAGCAGGGGATGGAAGATGCACAGGAGCTTTATGCTGAAATTGTAAGAGACTCCGCAAGTTACGGCCATCAGCTAAAACATCTTAAGCAGGAAGTAAATGAAGCATATGCTCAAATTGAAAATGCTATGGAAGTTGCATCTGACCATCAGCGTGCACAGCTGGAGAAATTCCAGCAAGATTTAAGGTCCATGGTTGAGGATGTAAACCAATACTAAAAATGTACCCGGCTGCAGTTCAGCCGGGTATTATCATTTATTGATTCTTCTTGCGTTTTTTATTATTTTGCTTTTGCGCTTCTGTTAATGGTTCATTGGCATATTCCTCATTATATCCCGCGCCCATGCCCTGTCCTTTGGCAGCGTTCATACCCTCAATAATATGATTAGACTTTCTTTTAGCCATAGTCAATCACCTCCCTGGTACTATTTTTCCTTGGATATTGTCAATTTATGTTGTTTTTTAGGACAAGCAGAATTCCTTTTTCGTTTTTGCAGAATAATAACTAAGTAATAATGGAATTTCCTTACTAATTGAAAAATACTTTCAATTACACCGTTTAAGAGGCTTTATGAGGTAAATAAAAATTTATGATAAGAAAAACTTATCAAAAACAATAACTTTCTTGTTATTTACTTATATAGCAGGTTGTATTAATATAGGAATTGTGAGAAAAGTAAGGATGGATGAAAATTCAAACTTTTCGACAATTACCTAACACTTGGTATATGATGTTTATTGAAAGAGGGGGTAATACATTTGGCAAAGAACGATGTGTTCAATTCCCGCAAATCCTTTGATCTGGACGGGAAGCGCTATCATTACTATCATTTAGGTGCTCTGGAAGAAGCTGGAGTAGGTAAGGTTTCAAAACTGCCATATTCTATTAAGGTATTATTGGAATCAGTACTTCGTCAATACGACGGCCGTGTAATTACAAAAGAGCATGTTGAAAACCTGGCAAAATGGGGAACTTCTGAAGTAAAAGAAGTAGATGTTCCTTTTAAACCATCACGTGTAATTCTGCAGGACTTCACTGGAGTTCCGGCAGTAGTTGACCTTGCTTCATTGCGTAAGGCAATGGCTGACATGGGTGGGGATCCTGACAAAATTAATCCTGAGAAGCCAGTTGATCTGGTTATTGACCACTCTGTACAGGTAGATAAGTATGGAACACCAGATTCACTTGAAGCTAACATGGAGCTTGAGTTTGAGCGAAATGCAGAGCGTTACCAATTCTTGAGCTGGGCACAAAAAGCATTTGACAACTATCGTGCAGTTCCGCCTGCTACAGGTATTGTTCACCAGGTAAACCTTGAGTTCTTAGCGAATGTTGTTCATGCACTTGAAACAACTGAAGGCGATTACGAAACTTTCCCTGATACTCTTGTAGGAACTGACTCCCATACAACCATGATTAACGGTATCGGCGTTCTTGGATGGGGTGTAGGAGGCATTGAAGCTGAAGCAGGCATGCTGGGCCAGCCTTCATATTTCCCTGTTCCTGAAGTTGTAGGGGTAAAGCTTACTGGTGAGCTTCCTAACGGAACAACAGCTACTGACCTTGCATTGAAAGTAACCCAAGTACTGCGCAGCCAGGGTGTAGTTGGCAAGTTTGTAGAATTCTTCGGCCCTGGTGTCACACAGCTTCCATTGGCTGACCGTGCTACAATTGCTAACATGGCACCGGAATACGGAGCGACTTGCGGATTCTTCCCTGTTGATGCGGAAGCTCTTGATTACATGCGCCTGACTGGACGTCCTGAAGAGCAAATTAAGATTGTAGAAAAATACTGCAAAGAAAATGGAATGTTCTTTGATCCATCTCTTGAGCCAGTATATACAAATGTAGTTGAAATCAATCTTTCCGAAATCGAAGCGAATCTCTCAGGTCCTAAGCGTCCGCAGGATTTAATTCCGCTTTCAGCTATGAAAAAGGAATTCAATGATGCGATTACTGCTCCACAAGGAAACCAGGGCTTCGGCTTGGATAAGAAGGAAATCGACAAAGAAATCACTGTTGAATTTGCAAATGGAGATTCAACCAAGATGAAAACGGGTGCAGTTGCTATTGCAGCAATCACCAGCTGTACAAATACTTCAAACCCTTACGTTTTAGTTGGGGCAGGTTTAGTGGCTAAAAAGGCAGTTGAACTTGGAATGGAAGTTCCTAAGTTCGTGAAAACTTCCTTGGCTCCGGGATCTAAGGTTGTTACTGGATACCTGCGTGATTCAGGACTTCTTCCATACATGGAACAGCTTGGATTTAACCTTGTAGGTTACGGCTGTACAACATGTATCGGAAACTCAGGTCCATTAAGAGAAGAAATCGAAAAGGCTGTAGCTGAAAGCGATCTTCTTGTAACATCTGTTCTTTCCGGTAACCGTAACTTTGAAGGACGTATCCACCCGCTTGTAAAAGCTAACTACCTGGCTTCACCGCCATTAGTAGTCGCGTATGCACTGGCAGGAACAGTCGATATCGATCTTCAAAAAGAGCCAATCGGAAAAGACAAGAATGGCAATGATGTCTTCTTTAACGATATTTGGCCATCTACTGCTGAAGTAAATGAAGTGGTTAAACAGACCGTTACACCTGAATTGTTCCGAAAAGAATATGAACATGTATTTGATGACAACGCACGCTGGAATCAAATTCAAACAAGCAATGAGCCTTTATATTCATTTGATGACAACTCAACATATATCCAGAACCCTCCGTTCTTTGAAGGCTTAACTCCTAATGCTGATGAAGTTAAACCTTTATCAGGATTGCGTGTTGTCGGCAAGTTCGGTGATTCTGTAACAACTGACCATATTTCTCCGGCAGGTGCGATCGGCAAAGATACGCCAGCAGGAAAATACCTCCGTGAGAACGGTGTAGAACCACGTGATTTTAACTCTTATGGATCCCGCCGCGGTAACCATGAGGTTATGATGCGCGGTACATTTGCGAACATCCGTATCCGCAACCAAATTGCACCAGGCACAGAAGGCGGATTCACAACTTACTGGCCTACTGGCGAAGTTACATCTATCTATGATGCTTGCATGAAGTACAAAGAAGATGGTACTGGCTTAGTTGTTCTTGCCGGCAAAGACTATGGAATGGGATCTTCCCGTGACTGGGCTGCAAAAGGTACGAACCTGCTGGGCATTAAAACAGTTATTGCTGAAAGCTATGAGCGTATCCACCGTTCTAACCTTGTTCTAATGGGTGTTCTTCCACTTCAGTTCAAGGAAGGCGAAAGTGCAGAAACTCTTGGCTTGTCAGGAAAAGAAACAATCGATGTTCAAATCGATGAAAATGTTAGACCACGTGACTTTGTTAAAGTTACAGCTACAGATGAAAACGGCAACCAGACTACATTCGAAGTTCTTGTCCGTTTCGATTCTGAAGTTGAAATCGACTACTACCGTCATGGCGGAATCCTGCAAATGGTTCTTCGTGATAAATTGGCTAACTAATTTAACCTGCCGCTATGTGCTTGCTCACATAGCGGTTTTTATTTACAATATACAGGCTCAGATATCTTAAATGGGGGGCTGAAGTTGGGTGCTTTTTTGGCTGGACCATTAATAGTGAAGTATGAATGGGTATTGATCCTGCTCTCATGTATTATTGCTTTTTTTACGATAGCAATAGTATTTAGAGACAACGCGGAATTTAAAAAGATCTTTCAGAATGTCCTATTCAATTCAATTCTTATCAGCTTTTTTACTTATAAATTTAGTTTAATTCTTTTTCAAACAGAAAGTATTATAACCAGCCCTTTAAGTATTTTATATTTATCAGGAGGAAGCAAAGGAGCCACTTTAGGGTTTTTATTTTCACTTATCTATTGGGTTAGGGAATTTAAAAAATACAATTATCCGCTCAGAAATTGGCTAGATGGAATTGTTTACGGATCTGTCACATTTATGCTGTCTTACTGGCTGCTCAGGACCTTATTATTTTTGCTTTTCTAGGTTAAAATACAATTGAGTAAGCAAAAGGCTTGAATAGCTGGGAGGGAAAACAGCATGTTCAAAAAAATGTTCGCAGCTTCTGTGTTATTAATTATTATTACCGCTATTTTTGCTGTACAGGCGGTTGAAAAAGATGAAGTTGAAAGCCATCCAGTTAATCAAACAGGGTTAGCGATTGGCTTGAAAGCCCCAGACTTTGAATTGAAGAATCTTCAGGGGGAAACAGTAAAACTCTCAGATTTTAAAGGGAAAAAAGTGATGTTAAACTTTTGGGCGACATGGTGTCCTCCATGCAAAGCGGAGATGCCTGAAATTCAGAAATTTTACACCCAAAAGGGAGACGCTGTTGCTATATTGGCAGTTAATATTGATCCTCAGTCGGATGTGGCAGGCTTTGCTGATAAAATGCGTGTGAACTTTCCAATTTTACTCGATGTGGACGAAAAAGCCTCTAATGATTATCAAATAATAACGATACCTACCACTTTTTTTATTGATGAAAAAGGGATTATCCGGAATAAATATTTAAGTGCGATGTCCCTGGAACTAATGAACCAGTATATAGAAGAAATGTAGAAAAACATTTGCTTAAAGCAGATGTTTTTTTATTTAGGTTTATCTCAAGCTAATAGGGGGAAATTTACAATAGGACTAATGTTTTCTGAATATTTAAGCATTACTCATGAACCAAATGAACTTTTTTCACATAGGTTGGGTATATGCGGATTAAATTTTCAAAAAGTTGTAATAATTTAAAGGGTTTCTGGAGATAATTATTGTTACAATGTTATTAAAGGAAGGTGAAAGATTTATGAGAAAGCCTAGAAAACGCTCCTTTGCTGAATTAGTACTAGAAAATAAACGCCAGTTGCTTAAAGATCAAGATGCTATGGAGAAAATCGAAGAGCGTCTCGAACTTAAGCGATTAAACAAGGCTGAATAGAATTACTTGCCAATTATGAAACCCTCTTCAAATGCACAAACTTTATATGAGGAGGGATATAAGTGAGTAATCCAAAAAGACACCCTAATCATTTCAATCCAAACCATATTGGTACACAATCACGCGGATTTGGCGGCAACAAAGGCAAGAAAATGCAGGACAAATCCGGAGAGCATGCTCAAGTAATCCAAACTAAAGGTGAATAATTGAAAGTAAAACCTGCCATTTATATAGACGGCAGGTTCTTTTGTTTCCTGCAAATTCTATTTTTCAGGCAAGCAACCCACACTTTTCCGCCAATATTTTTCTTGTTCCTTCACAAACTAAATTTGTACCATCACCTAACATAGGGAGGAATAAACCATGGCACATAACAGACCTAATCCAGATGACCGCAGCGATAACGTTGAAAAGCTACAATCCATGATCGTTCATACAATTGAGAATATGGACGAAGCTGAAGAATCAATGAAGTATGCAAATGCTGAAGATCTTGCCAGAATTGAAGCTAAAAATGAACGCCGCCGCGAAAGTATCGAATCTTTCCGTTCAGAAATAAAGGATGAATATCAGGCACAGCAAAACGGCAATAGCAGCGAGAAGAATAATTATTAATTTCTCAAGACCTAATCAAATGTGATTAGGTCTTTTCCTTTAGTGTGAAGGAGCGCATTCTTATAGATAATTATTGAAATATGGTAAGATAAGTTGAGGAAACTAAGAAGAAGAAGTGATAATTGATGAAACAGCAAAATAGACCGGCAGTATCAGCAGACATTAAGGCTGGCCATTGGAAGAATGAGCTTGACCAATACGGATACATACAAAATGAAGCTGAGCTGTTAGATGTAATTAAGAATATGAGTGAAGAATCAGATCCTGCCCTGCTATCTGAATTATTGGCAATGGCTGCTATCTCCCGGTTAAACAAGAATAGCGATGATACACTCGCATGTGCATGGCTGCAGAAAGCAGTTGAACTGGACTCCGGCAATACTATGGCAGCAGCCCAATTAGGGAAATCTGAATGGAAAAATAAAGGCAATCTTCTTGAAACCCTGACGTTTCCCCCAATTCGGGAAACCGATAACAGGGCAGCAAAAAAGAAGACCGCTGAGCAATTTATTGAAATTTGCAGAAGTTTTATCAACAAATCAGATGATGAGCTTGAAGACCTGCAGAAAAAGCAGGTTGCCTATGAGGATGAGGAATACCGGAAGCTCACTGAAATACTTGAAAAAGCTATTGAAGAAACAGCTTCTCTTTTAAAAGCATCTGAAGAATATGAGCAATCTATTTCGGGTGTTTTTCATACTTCAACTTATTACACTGATATGAAAAAGCACTTAAATGCCATTAACAGACTTAAAAATGAATGGAAAGAGATTTTTGAATCTGAGGCTGAGCAATTTGATTTACCAAAGGATCCACTTGATGAACTTAATGAAATGGTTGGGCTGCAATCGGTCAAAAGCAGAGTTCATGACTTTTACCGATTCTTAAAATATCAAAACGAACGGAAGTCGCTTGGATTTCAGACCAAAGATGCACTCAGCCTCAATATGATACTAACCGGGAATCCAGGTACAGGCAAAACGACTATCGCCCGTCTTTTGGCAAAGATTTATCATAGCCTTGGGGTTTTGCCGCGGGAAGAAGTAATCGAAGCTGATCGGTCACAGCTGGTAGGCGGATTTGTGGGGCAAACAGAGGAAAATGTCAGGGCGGCTGTTGAAAAGGCAATCGGCGGAGTACTGTTCATTGATGAGGCATACAGCCTAAAACGTGAGGGACAGTCCGGCAGTGACTATGGACAAACTGCCATTGATACTCTAGTTTCGCTGATGACGGGGACTGAATATGGGGGAAAGTTTGCTGTTATAATGGCCGGTTATCCAGAAGAGATGAGACAATTTCTGGACAGCAATCCTGGTCTCCGCAGCCGTTTCCCGGAGTCTAACTTTATAGCCCTGCCGGATTATTCCAATGAAGAGCTGCTGCAGATTGCTGAAAAGCTGTCCTCTGATAATGATTATGTCCTTACGCAAGGGGCTAAGCAGGAACTGGGTAAACGAATTGAAAAAGAGCGTGTTGATGACACATTCGGAAATGCCAGGACTGTCAGAAATATTGTGCTGGATGCGATTTTCAGAAAAGGATCTCAAGCAAAGAATAACGAAAACATCATGTCATATACACTGTTGGAAAAAGAAGATTTTGAAGGTGAAGAAGAAGAAAAGCTGATAAATCCTCAGGACCAGCTTGACCGCCTGATCGGACTTGAAACAGTTAAAACAGAAGTTCAAAACCTAGTGGCCTTTGTTAAAATACAGCAGATGCGCCGTGAAAAAGATCTCCCGGTTATCCCGATCCAGCTCCATTCAGTATTTACAGGTAATCCGGGGACAGGAAAAACAACTGTAGCAAAGATCTATGCAGAATTGCTGAAAGAATGCGGATTCTTGAAACGCGGACATTTGATTGTTGCAAGCCGTGCTGATTTTGTAGCCGGCTATGTTGGCCAGACTGCTATCAAAACAAAGAAGAAGATAAGAGAGGCATTAGGCGGCGTGCTATTCATCGATGAGGCATATTCACTCCTTTCACAGACATCAGGAGATTTTGGCAAAGAAGTCATTGATACGTTAGTGGATGAAATGACAAAGCATAATGAAAACCTTATCGTTGTTTTGGCTGGATACCCGAATGAAATGGAGAAGCTAATGTCAAGTAATCCGGGGTTAAAGTCCCGCTTCAAAAAGTTCTTTCATTTCAAGGATTATTCAACTGCGGAGCTCCTCGAAATAATTATTTCGTATACTGGAAAATATGAATACACTCTAACAGAGGAAGCAAAGGACTACCTTAACAGCACTTTATCAAGGATTGAGGTTAACGGGAATGGACGGTTTGCCGCCAATCTTGCTGATGAGGCCATTCAGGCGCAGGCCATGAGAATGGTTTCAGCACTTGATGAGGATATTGAGCAGGTCAGCACTTTGGAGAAGGCGGATTTCGAACTTGCATTAAATAAAATAAGCAAAGGGGAATAGAGATGCTCATCTCAACAAAAGAAATAGAAGTAAGGTATGCAGAAACAGATCAAATGGGAGTAGTTTACCACGCCAATTATCTGGTATGGATGGAGCTTGGCCGGACACAAATCATAAAGGATCTTGGATTCAGCTATGCTGAAATGGAGAAGGATGGGATCATCTCTCCAGTATTGGATATCCTTGCTTCTTATAAAAAACCATTGCGCTACGGGCAGACTGCAACAATTAAAACCTGGATCGAAGAATATGACGGTTTCCGCGTCAGCTATGGATATGAAATATTCAATGATGAAGGAGAACTTGCCGTAACAGGCTTGTCCAAACATGTTTGCGTCAAAAAAGAGAATTTCCGCCCGATTTCTATTAAAAAGAAATATCCTGATTGGCATGAAGCGTATGAAAAAGCAAAAAAGCAGCCTGAAGCTGCTGTCAGATAAAGTGAAACTTCAATCAGCGGGGGGCGTTATCTTCTGCTGATTGTTAGTTGAGGCCCTCAGGAAGCGGGTCACAAAGACTGCTGCATAAGTGGCGTTCTAGTCTTTGTCCTTCTTTCGGGCACGTTAGATTGTGATAAATCTAAAGGATGGAGAATGGAAATGGCTTTCGGCCTTCGCAGAAAAGATCTTCAAGAATGGAAGATGAAAGTGGACCGTGGAGAAATTGCTTTTTTAACACATTATTGGTTAGATGAGCGATTCCCTGGCTGTAAAACAGTCACAAAGGTCGGCTGTTCGGATCTAAATAAACTGAAAGATTGGGGAAAATCGCATGGCCTAAAATCTGAGTGGATTGATTATCGGACTGATGGCTACTCGCACTTTGATTTGATTGGTGCCAGGCAGAAGGAAATCCTTGAAAAAGAGAAGTTATGGGAGCACCTGGAACGGCTGCAATAAGAAAGTGGAAGGCATCGCCTATGATATAATATCGCCAACGAAAAGCATCAGTTTTTGGTCGGGCGTTGCTGTTGATGTTACACGCAGTCTCCCCTTGTCCCGCGGGCCTCAAGCGAAGGATGAGACAGCTGAAGGGCTGTTATTTAACCTTCTGAAAGAAATGTATAGACGTTTGCCCATGTACTGCTTAAACCGGAGATGGAAAATTATCTAACACTAGTATAGATTCTTATCTTATAAAAAAAGAAGCAGGCGGTGTCTGCTTCTTTTACTCATTGTTATACTTAAATTCAGGTTCCTGTGCTTTTTCATTAAAAGTCACGAATAAATCATGATTATCAAAGTACCATAAATCCTTTTCTTCGATAAAGTAAGTGATTCCGTTTTTTTCTGTCTGCACCCCTGCGTCATGAGGCTTTTCATTAGAGACGCCTAGGGAAAATCCCTGCTGAACCGTGCTGCAGCCGCCGTATCTAGCGAAAAATCGGACAAAGTCACCCTTATTCAAGAGCATTTCTTCCTGATACCATTGGGCAGCCTGATCTTCGATATGTATGTTCATTTGAAATTCCTCCTCGTGGGTGATAGTCATATTATAGGCTAGTTTTTCCCTATGCGCGAATAAAATGTCTGCCGCCATACCTATAAATAATGGCATGAACAAGAATATATTATCCTGGAAATGGTATTAAGCCGCTTAAAATCATCAAAATGTTCATGGCAATATGCCATAAGAAAGCAGGAAAGATGCTTCGGGATTTCACCGTGACGGCCGCGTAAAACACTCCTCCTGCAGCAAACAGCAGACACAGAACTAATGAGTATCCAAACATCATATGTGATACCCCAAATGCCAGCCCGGAAAACAGAACTGCTGATTTTTCTCCTGACAGGTCAGCCATTCTGGATAAGATGATTCCTCTCCATAAAAGCTCTTCCATTATCCCATTTACAATGGAGAAGCCAATAAGGAACTGCAGAAAGTCCCTAGAAAAGGAGTGCTCGGCTGAAAAAATAAAATATGCAAATGCAGCAAAATTAATTAGGATAGCAATTATAAGAAAATACTTTATTTTTATGGTATGGAAGCCGCTCCATATGAAAGGAAAAAATATAAGAGAATTCCAATCCGGTTTTTGCCAAAAGGGGATCGGTGTTTTTTTAAACTTTATTGAAATATAGATCAGCAGCAGGATCGGGATTACCAGAAGAAAGCGATTTAATATCATTAAGATATAGTATGGAAGGGGCAGTGAATCAAGAAGCTTATCGCCATAAAGAAACAAAAGGCTGCCTGACAAATAGCCGGCAATAGTCCATGAAAAAACACGCTCCTGTTTTGAGAGAAGCACTAAAAAAATGATAAGTAATAACGAAAGAATGAAAGCGAAAGCGAAAAGCTTCAATTGAAAAAGCAATACACCAAAAGTGAATACACATAGCTGCATATAAGGAAGAGACTTATTAATAAAAGCATTTTTCATAACTAACCCCCTGTATACAACATATTTTACCATTTTTTTGCATAAAAAAAGCGCTAAAAAGCGCTTTACTTCATATTGCCTAACATATGTTTCATAATTTCGTCGTATTTAGAGTCTGCATTGGGTAAGCCAAAGCTGCCCGCATTCTCAAGCGGCACGATCTGATAATTTTTCAATTGTTTATTGCTGACGTAGGTAGGGACGAACCTAGGGTTGGAAAGTTTGATATCGACCCCATTTTGATCAATATATTTTGTAACCTCCACGGTTGCAAGCCCGCCTATATCTTTATAATCACGCATCTGTCCGGATAAAAAGTTGCCAAGCGAATAAACAACCAATGATTGGCCGCCGTCTTTTCTGTCAATCCACTCCATAGGCTGCAGAACATGCGGATGGTGGCCGAAGATAATGTCAGCACCTGCTTTAACAAGACTCTGTGCTAAATTCTTTTGTTCCACTGTTGGCTGAAGCTGATATTCATTTCCCCAATGCATACTTATTACAACAACGTCAGCTTCTTCTTTAGCACGCTTAATTTCATTTATTATTGCGGTTTCATCAATGAGGTTGACGAGATATTCTTTACCTGCAGGAACGGGAATTCCGTTGGTGCCATATGTGTAAGAAAGATAGGCAACTTTAATTCCGTTTTTGCTGAGTATTTTCAAGGTTTGCTGCTCATTTGGTGTTCTGCTCGTTCCCACATGCGGCAGACCAATTTGATCCATATAATCGAGAGACGCTTCCAGGCCCTTTACTCCCTTATCGAGTGAATGGTTATTGGCCGTTGAAACAATATCAACGCCTGCCTCAATAAGAGCATTGCCTACTTCCTGAGGGCTGTTGAACATTGGGTAGCTGGAGATTCCTATTTTCGTACCGCCCAGAATTGTCTCTTGATTGGCAAGTAAGAAATCGGGAGTACTTAATAGCGATTTAGCATGTTCAAACATTGGATTGAAATCATAACCTGTTTTTGTTTTGGCATCATTGTATACCCAATCATGAATAAGGATGTCGCCAATAGCTCCCAAAGTTACCCTTTCAATAAGGATTTTACTGCCCTCGGCCATTTCCCTGTCTTCAGCATGCAATTGAACAGGTTTGGCTTCAGCAGCTTCAGCCTTATGTTCAGTGTGCATCTTGTAGATAAGGAGGCCCGAGCATATTAATAATGTTGTACAGAAAAATGCGGATAGCAGGAAGGCTTTACTTAATTTCATAAAAATTATCCCCTTAATATAGAGCATATATATTAATAGTTTAATTTTAATATGAATTTTTGCATTTTTCATCATTTTTCTGCATTTTTTTCATTAAATTTAAATGTTCTTATTTGGTCAATGCTAGAGGAAGTTCAATTATAAAAACGCTCCCTTGTGATAGTCTGGAATTGACGGCAATTCTGCCCTTGTGTTCCTCGATTATCTTCCGGCATATGGATAGACCGATCCCAGTCCCTTTTTCTTTAGTAGTATAAAATGGCAAGAATAATTTATTTATCGTTTCTTCAGTCATGCCAGGCCCATTATCTTCAATAATGATTTCTGTTTGTTGGCTGTTTGATTTGGCAGTTATGCTAACTTCTCCATCTCCTGCATGAACTTCCTCACATGCCTCCAGTGCATTTTTAATGATATTGATCAGTACCTGCTTTATCTTATTAGTGTCTCCATAGATGATGGGGTTTCCAGGGCAAGGCTTTACAGAGAGGTTTATATTATTAATATTTGCTTGACTTTCAAATAACATTTTCATTTCCTGAATCAATTTGTTTAAATTTATTTTTGCTTTCTTGTTGGTTCCAGGTTTCGATGCATTCAGAAATTCATATATCATATCATTTGCCCTATTAATCTCCTCAATGGCAAGTTCGGCGTACTGTTCTTTGCCGATCTCAGATAAATATGGCTTTAAGAGCTGCATAAATCCTTTCACTGTTGTCAGCGGATTTCTGATTTCATGAGCTAATGCTGCTGCCAGCTGACCATCACTATTGGGAATTTCTCCCTCTTCTTTTTTTATATTATTCATTTTTTCCATCTTATTATTCATCCTTACATTAGTGGTTTTCGGCAGAATATAAGCCTAAACTAATGTATGGCGAAAGATATCAATTTATGTTTCTTTATGTATAATCATTTACTCGCATACCATACGGTCAGTTTTTCTGAAATATAAAAAACAGCAGGTGAAAAGTCTGCTGTTTTGCGCGGCCGGCTGGTTTCAGCCAAGCCATTTTATTTTGGGCTCGGTTTTGTCCCTGATTCGTTTAATGTTAGCCCTATGCCTGTAAATAACAAAGAATCCGAGGATAGACACAACAATAATCAGCGGTATGTCACCTAATATAAGAGCGTAAATGATGGAGGCAACTGCTGCCAGAATAGAGGATAAAGACACATACTTAGTTATGTAAAGGCTTAGAAAGAAAACACCCAATATGATAAGAAACATGAACGGTACATAGGCTAAAAGTACTCCGCCTGAAGTGGCCACTGCTTTTCCTCCGCGAAAACCGGCAAACAGCGGATACATGTGCCCAATAACTGCGAAAACTCCGGCGATAAGATGATGCATTTCTGAACCAAAGAAAAGGGGAAGGGATGCGGCAAGGGTGCCTTTTAAGATATCAGCTATGGTCACAATCATGCCGGCCTTCACTCCAAGTGTCCGGAAAGTATTGGTGCCGCCCAGATTTCCGCTGCCATGCTGACGAATATCCACTCCATAAAATAGTTTTCCAACAATTAAACCTGAAGGAATGGAGCCAAGTAAATAAGCTA
Organism: Cytobacillus sp. GQ23; assembly: GCF_059758675.1. Lineage (NCBI taxonomy): Bacteria > Bacillati > Bacillota > Bacilli > Caryophanales > Bacillaceae > Cytobacillus > Cytobacillus sp. GQ23. The sequence continues at coordinate 105,131 of NZ_JCAXER010000018.1, read as the reverse complement.
AAATAATGATAATTCCATAAATCATAAAAACTCTCCTTCATACTTTCTATGTTAGTATATTGTACCATGTGAGCAAAGCAGCATACCATGTGCAATTAAAAAGAAGTCCAAATTATTTTTGAGGATGCTACAACTCTCTGGCTTGTGTTTGATCTGTTTGACACCGGGTATTAGTAGACTGTCACAGCAAACAATTCCAAATAAAGGAGAGATTCAGCATGGAACAAAATATGAATAATGTAAATGGACAAGCGGCAGATGTAGAGGGAAAGCTCGATAACATGGGGAGCGAAAAGAAAGATGATATTCTTTCAAGCTTTGACGGGTTTAAAGATTATTTAAGCGGAAAGGTTTCCATGGGACAGAAAATGGGCATGGATGAGGAACAGCTTGCTAATACTGCTCAAAAGGTAGGCGATTATCTGGCATCTAAAGAAGAACCAAGGAACCGTGAAGAAAAGCTTCTTCAGGAATTATGGAAGGTAGGCACAGAAGAAGAAAAGCATAAGCTGTCTCATTTGCTTGTAAAGCTTGTTGGCTAATAATATGTATTAATGGCGAAGGCGCTTGCCTTCGTCTTTTATTTTGCCTGGAGGCGCATAGATGAGTTTACAATGGTCAAAAATGGTCTATATATAGTTATCGCAGTCTAAGAAGCAGGGGGAGTACTAGTGAGAAAGGTTCTGGGAAAAGTAAATAGAAAAAAGGTATGGATACCTATTTTGAGCCTGGTGCTGGTAATGGCAGCAACCATTATCTATCAATCCAATAAATCATTGCCCGAGGGCCTTTCATTCGAAGGAGAAATATATTCTGCAGAAGATGTTCAGTTCCTTTACGATTTAACATTTGAAAAAGAAAATGGCAAAAGAGAAAGTGAACAGCAAATCTTTAAGCATATTTTAAAAGCCATCGACGAGGCAGAGGATTTTATAGTTATGGATATGTTTTTATTCAACGGCTTTAATGATGGTGATAAAGAATATCCTGATATTAGCGGCAAAATAACTGATAAGCTGATTGAAAAAAAGCTTAACCGCCCGAATATGGATATTACCGTTATTACAGATCGGATTAACAGTACCTATGGATCACATGAAGTCCCGGAATTCCGGGAACTCAAAGAGAATGGCATAAAATTGGTTTATACTTCATTAGTTCCTTTAAGGGATTCAAATCCAATTTATTCGGCATTTTGGCGTGTATTTATACAATGGTTTGGGCAGGGCGGCAAGGGCTGGCTCCCCAATCCGCTCGCAGAAAATGCTCCGAAGGTGACATTCCGTTCCTATCTCGATCTAATGAATATAAAAGCAAATCACCGGAAGGTTTTTGTAACTGAAAAATCCGGGATTGTCACATCCGGAAATCCCCACAATGCCAGCGGGTTTCATTCCAATATAGCATTTGAAGTAAAAGGGCCAATCTTAGCGGATCTCGTAAAAACCGAGCAGGCAGTAGTCGACTATTCAGCATCCGGCAAACTTGCAGATTTCACGTCAGAAAAGAGCAATAAAATTGGCCCGCTTAAGGCCCAGGTGCTGACTGAAGGCAAGATTTATAAACACATTCTTCAAGAAATCAATAAAGCTGGGAAAGGGGAAACCATTTGGCTTGGCATGTTTTATCTTGCTGAGCGAAAAGTGGTAGATGCACTAAAAGAATCAGCCGACCGCGGCGTAAAAGTAAAAATCATCCTGGATCCCAACCAGAACGCTTTCGGCTCTGAAAAGATCGGGCTGCCTAATATACCTGTTGCAGCTGAATTGAACAAATTAGGTCATAATAACATAAAAATAAGATGGTACAATACAGGATTTGAACAATACCATTCGAAAATCATGTATATAACCGGAAGAGAAGATAGTAAGATTATCGCCGGTTCAGCTAATTTTACGAAAAGAAATCTGGACGATTTAAACCTGGAGACAAATTTAAAAATCATCGCCCCTCCTCATTCACAGGTTATGAAGGATGTCGACAGGTATTTTAATAAGCTTTGGAATAATAATGGAGGCATTTATACGAAGAACTATCCTTCCAATGAAAAAATGCCTTTTGCCAAATATATTACTTATAGACTCCAGAAGCTTACTCACTTTACAACATACTGATAAAAATTGTGAAACCTTTCCTTGATTAATTTCGTTTATAAGGATGGGTTGAATAAATGAAGACATTCTAAATTTTCTTCCCATTTTCAGATTATTCCTTTACGATGGAAAATAAGGGAGGAAAAGGAATGTACAAGATTGAAACAAGCAAACAAAAGCCTCCTGTTAAAAAGTGGATTTTTGCGGGTCTTTTGTTTGCATTTACAATGATAATCTCCAGCATTTTGATGCTTTTATATCCTTTTGCCTCGAAGGAGAAGGCAGCTTACTTTAAAGGGGATAATCCGATTTTGTTTATGGGAAAACAGGCTGGAAATGCTTATAAAGAAGAGGATACAATCTACCTGCCACTAACCTTTCTGCAGGAGTTTATTGATGAAGCTATCATTTACGATGAACCTTCACAATCTATTATTCTTGCCACTAAGAATAAAGTAGTGCAGATGCCATCTGATGCTTCAAGCTATTATGTGAATGGCAAGTCTGTGGAATCGGAGTTTTCAGTTGTTAAGCAGATAGGAGGAGACAGGTATGTGGCACTTGAGCCCCTGTTGACTTTCTATTCAATAACTTATTCAATTCTCGCTGAAACAGGTGCAGTCTGGGTTCAAAAGAATGGAGAGACTATTGTTTCCGGTGAAGTGCTTGAAAAAGATATTCATGAAGAATTGCTTCGGCTTCGGACGAAAGCCAGTCTTGATTCACCCTATACGGCCTCCGTAACTCCTAAAGAACATATTTTTATTGAAGAGGAAGAAGGAGATTACTATCTTATAAGAAAAATAGATGGCAGAGCAGGCTATTTGAAGAAGCAATACATAAAAAAGAGCAATACCAGGGAGATAGCTATTTCACTTGAAGAAACAAAAAACACAGTCCCTAAAATGGAAGATCCGATTCAGCTGACCTGGGAAGCTGTATATACCAAAAACCCGAATACTTCGGCCATCCCGAAGATGGATGGCGTTAATGTCATATCGCCGACATGGTTTGAGCTTGCGGACGGAAAAGGAGCTATTAAGAACCTGGGGTCGAAGGAGTATGCAAACTGGGCAAGAAAACAGGGATACCAAATTTGGGGATTGTTTTCAAATGCATTTGACCCTGATTTGACACATGAAGCCTTTGGTAACTTTGAAACACGGCAGAAAATGATCCGGCAGCTTTTAAATTTCAGTCAACTATATGAATTAAACGGAATCAATCTTGACATTGAAAATGTAAATCCTGAGGACGGTCCGCTCATAACGCAGTTTGTGAGAGAAGCCACTCCATTTTTACATGACGCAGGTTTAGTGGTGTCAATGGATATCACCTTCATTTCATCAAGCGGAAATTGGTCTGCTTTTTATGAAAGGGAAAAGCTTGCCGAAATAGCAGATTATATGGTTGTCATGGCTTATGATGAGCATTGGGGAAGCTCACAGGTTGCAGGAAGTGTTGCAAGCCTCCCGTGGGTGGAGGACAATCTGAAACTATTGCTTGAGGTTGTGCCTAATGAAAAATTAATATTGGGTGTGCCATTATATACGAGACTATGGAAACAGGAATCAAATGGCGATGTTTCTTCACAAGCCCTTTCTATGGGCAAAGTGAAAGAATGGCTCACTCAAAATAAAGTTACTCCCATATACGATCCGGTAAGCGGGCAAAATTTTGCGGAGCATTACTCAGAAAAAGATAAAATCACATACAAAGTATGGCTTGAAGATGAAATTTCACTAACGAAACGAGCTGATTTGGCAAAGAAATATCATTTGGCCGGTGTTGCAAGCTGGAGCAGATACTTTGCAGATGAAACAGCCTGGTCTGCCTTAACGTTAACTAATAAGGAAATCACCAAAAAATGAAAGAAAGGCCGTAGAACATCACGGCCTTATTTTTTATGCTTCGGTTTTAATGTGACTGAAGGATCTTACAGAGAATAACCCTTTATCAGTTAATTTGAGTTCAGGGATAACCGGGAGCGCTAAAAATGAGAGCGTCAAAAACGGGTTGAACTCCATGCTGCATCCGATTGTCATAAGTGCATCATTCAATTGGGATAAACGTGAATAGACTAATGAGGAATCCTGGTCGGTCATGAGTCCCGCAATAGGCAGGGGCAGTTCCGCAAGTATTTCCCCATCCTGGACAACAGCCAGACCTCCTCTCATTGCTGCCGTATGCTTAATGGCAGTCAGCAAATCCTCATCAGATGTGCCTGCTGCAACAATATTATGGGAATCGTGTGCAACTGTTGAAGCAATCCCGCCTCTGGAGATCCCTAACCCCTTAACAATGCCAAGCCCTATGCTGCCTGTGCCATTGTGCCGCTCCACAACGGCCAGCTTTAAGTGATCTCTATGAGCACTTGGCTGGAAATAGCCATCAATTGAATCAGCCTTCTCCACAAGGTGCCTGGTGACAATGCTGTTCGCAATAATGCCAATGATATTGCAGTTATCCTTCCCAATGCGAATGCTTAAATCTTCATAGTTCAGGCTGGTGATTTTGATACTGTCCAAAATAGGTCTTGCGGGTGCAGCATTGTTTGGAACAGTTTTCTTCATGATCCCATTTTCTGCAGTAAGTATTCCGGATTTTATAACTTTTTCAACTTTGACATTCCTGAGGTCACTGAGAAAAACCAGGTCGGCTTCATAACCGGGAGCAACGGCCCCTTTATTTTTCAGGCCGAAGCATTCTGCTGCATTAAGAGTAGCGATTTGAACGGCAAGGATAGGATCAATCCCTGCCTTAATGGCCATTCTGACATTATGATCAATGCTGCCTTCATTGATCAGGTCATCCAGGTGCTTGTCATCGGTTACGAATAAACAGCGCCGTGAATTTTGTTCGCTGACAGATTTGAGAAGTGACAGTAAGTCTCTTGCCGCCGATCCTTCCCGCAGCATAACAAACATTCCTTTGCGCATCCGATCCAATGCTTCCTCAGGGTTGATGCATTCATGGTCTGTTCTTATGCCTGCTGCCATGTAAATATTGATTTCTTCCTCATTAAGTCCTGCCGCATGCCCATCTATGCATTTCCCTTTGCTATAGGCAGCTTCCAGTTTTTTTAGCATTCCATCATCATTGTTCATAACAGCGGGATAATCCATAACTTCACCGAGCCCAAGCACTCTTGGGTGACTGTAATATTTCTCGAGGTCCTTGTGACTAAGGGACGCACCGGCATTTTCAAATGGAGTTGCAGGGACACAGGATGGGAGCATAAAAAATACATCAAGCGGGATATCCTCCGAAGATTTCAGCATGAAATCAATGCCGTCAGTCCCGCTGACATTGGCTATTTCATGAGGGTCGGCAATCACAGTCGTGACTCCGTGCGGGATCACAACATTGCTGAACTCAGCGGGAGTCACCATCGCTGACTCAATATGGACATGCCCGTCAATAAAGCCTGGGGCGATATAGCTGCCCCGGGCATCAATAATTTCTTTGCCTTCATACCTTCCTAAGCCAGCTATGAAGCCATCGGCAATCGCAATGTCTTCCTCGATGATTTCACGTGTAAACACGTTTATTACTTTTCCGTTTTTTATTACCAGATCGGCAGGAGTTCTTTTGGCCGCCACATCAATTCTTTTTCGCAACATTTCAATGGTTAGCTTCATACGGACTCCTCGCTTTTAAAAAAAATGACAATCAACAGTTTAATGTCCGCCCATGATGAAATTAATAATAAAGGCAGCACTCACAAAATACATGATCCAGTGGATTTGATGATGCTTGCCTGTCAGGAGCTTAAGCAGAGTATAAGAGATAAAGCCGAATGCCAATCCCTGGGCAATACTGAAGGTTAAAGGCATAAGAACGATTGTCAAAAATACCGGAATAACATCAGTGAAGTCATCAAAGCTTATATGTTTTATTTCACTAAGCATTAAGGCTCCTACAAGAATGAGAATAGGCGCAGTGGCGACAGACGGTATAAAATAGATAAGCGGAGCAAAGATGAGCGACAGGAAGAAAAGTACAGCTGCCGTTAATGCCGTTAAGCCAGTCCGTCCGCCTTCTGAGATTCCTGTGGCATTCTCCACATAAGCATTTAAGGCAGTGCTACCGAAGGCTGCACTTGCCATCGTACCTACGGCATCTGCCTGAAGGGCACGGTCCAGGTTTTCAATTTTTCCATTTTTATCTGTGAGGCCAGCTTTTCTTGATAGTCCGATGAGGGTTGCTAAATTGTCAAATAATTCTACAATTGTGAAGGAGAAAATGACTGAGATGATGCCATATTTTACGGCTCCCATAATATCCATAGCTAAAAACGTCTCAGACATGCTTGGCAGATTAAGGGAAACGATATCACTTACGGCTTTTGGGTAGGCAATGAAGCCAACAATCATGGCTGCTGCACTCGTTCCCAATATACTGATAAGCAGGGCGCCTTTTACTTTCTTTGCCATCAGGAGTGCGGCAATAATCAATCCGAATAGGGCAAGCAGTGGCCCCTTGCTTGTGATGCTTCCCAAGCCGACAAATGTAGCTTCATTTGCGACCACTAATTCTGCATTTTTTAACCCGATAAAGGCTATAAATAAACCAATTCCAACACCTATAGCTGACTTTAAGACATCCGGGACACCATCTACAATCTTCTGCCGGACTCCGGTAACGGTCAAAATTAAAAACACAATCCCCGAAATAAATACAGCTCCCAGGGCTGTTTGCCAGGAAAGCCCCTGTCCAAGCACCACCGTATAGGCAAAAAAGGCATTCAGCCCCATGCCCGGGGCAACTGCTACAGGGAAATTTGCCCACAGAGCCATTAGAAGAGTACAGAAGACACTTGCGTAAATGGTTGCTGCCAGTGCAGCTTCTTTTGGTATGCCCGCGTCAGCTAAGATGATCGGGTTGACAAAGATAATATAACTCATTGTCAAAAACGATGTAATGCCTGCCAGTATTTCTGTCTTTGCATTTGTATTTCGTGCGGAAAGCTTAAAGAGCCGTTCTAAGAGGTTCGCATTTGAGGCAGGCGGGAGGCCCGACCCAAGATCCTTTTCAATCGTCGACATGAAAGGTCACTCCTTATTCATGGTTAATGTTCATCCTGAGAAACGAACTGACTTGACCATGGAATAGGCGGGAGATCTTTTTCTGCAGTTTATTAGATGGGTTCAATAAAAACATCCATGATGCCGCCGCATATTCCGCCATCTTCATAAAACAGCCCTTTTGTTAAATCAACACGCTTTTGACTGGGGGTATTTGTTTGCATAACCTCGAAAGCCTTCTCAATTACTTCTGCTTCTCCGCAGCCACCGCCAATTGTTCCTTCAATTCTTCCGCAGGGGAACACAATCATCCGGCTTCCGATTTTTCTCGGAGTAGAGCCTTTTGTGCGGATAATGGTGGCGAGGGCTGCTTTCTCACCTCCTTTCCGGATATCGAGGGTGCGCTTTATAAGCTGCATTTGGTCCATTTGCCAGCCCCCTCACGGAACCCCAATTTTGCAAATCTTTTAATTTGCGAACTTAAGGAATCTCCGGATTTTTGATTTTTCACTTTCAGAATTTCTGCCATGATGCTGACTGCAATCTCCGCAGGTGTTTCAGCTCCAATATCTAGACCCACCGGTGTGTATAGATTTTCAAAGCTCTCGTCAGGAAAATCCTGATGCAATTCTTCAAAAACACCCGATATACGCCTTCTGCTGCCGATCATGCCAATGTATCCTGCCTGACATTTTCTTTTTAAAAGTTCATTCAAACTGAGAACATCATACTTATGTCCCCGTGTAAGAAGGAGTATATAAGTTTTTTCCGAAATTTCAACATGCCTGAAATAATCCAGATAGGATTGGCAAACCACTTCATCTGCCTTTGGAAAACGTTCTCTGTTTGCAAACTCTTTCCGGTCGTCTATTACTGTCACGAAAAATCCGAGCATCCGTCCCATTTCTGCCACGGGTTCACACACATGGCCGGCACCGGCGACTATTAAATGGAGCGGAGAAGGGAAGTACTCGGCAAAACATTCAATTAGACTATCGTTCCACATAAATCTCACAGTTCCGGACCGTTTTTTGGTGACCAGTTTATTGCATTGCACTGTTAGTAGTTTCTTTACATCCATGGGCAGAAGGGAGGATTCCGTGCAGAACTCCCCTTCTGGCCATAATAAAGCTTTGGTTCCGATGAGTTTTTCTTCAGGATAGTCTGTTATAGTCAGCAGAAACGTGTCTTTCCGATTTTTGATGGACTCTTCTAATCTGGCAAATAAATTGCGGCTCATCAATAGGATCACCTTGGGGATTGGACATTTTGTTTTTTGAGATCTTTCAATGCATTAAAAACTCTTTCAGGAGTAGCAGGCAAATGAAATATTCTGGCCCCTGTTGCATCATATATGGCTGACATAATAGCAGCAATTATCGGAATCATTACCACTTCCCCAATGCCCTTTGCGCCAAAGGGGCCAGATTGTTCTGGCTCTTCAACCGGAAAGGTCTCAATTAAAGGAGTCTCGCGAATAGTAGGAATGATATAATCAGTGAAATTCCGCGTTTTATGGTATCCATTTTCAATCAGCACATCTTCATAAAGAGTATAGCCGATGCCCATTACTGCTCCCCCTTCACCCTGGCCCTCTAAGCCCTGCGGATTAATGACTTTGCCTGCATCCGGGATGGAAACTACCCGAAGAACTTCTGTTTCGCCTGTTAAAGTATCAACTTCCACCATCACCACATGTGTCAAATATCCGTATAAATGGTGGGGGGCACCGCCGGAGCCTTTGATTTCATCTTTTTCTTTCGGCAGGTAGAAGTGTCCTTCTACTCTAGTTGCCTTATGATGATCATAAAGGTATTTATAGATAGATTTATAAGGTATAATCTGCTCATTGGCTGATAGGTGGTTCGGTTTTAAATTAATTTGGGACGCATCTAGATTCAGCATTTCAGCAGCAGTTTGAATAAGAAGCTGGGTCATCCGGGGAGCTGCTTGAGCAATAGCTCTTCCGCCGGTATAGGTGGAGCGGGAGGCAGTTACAGTACCGCCATCAAGTGTTTTTTGTGTATCACCTTGAATAATTCTGATATTGCTGATATCACAGGTCAGCATTTCTGCGGCTATCTGGGCATAAGCGGTGCTGTTGCCTCCTCCGATTTCCTCGCATCCCACACCTACAAGGAAAGTTCCATCCGGCTGAAGTTCAATAGAGGCTGCTCCATAATCAGGGAGGCCAATACCCATTCCGATACCATGAAAGGAAGTTGCCAGGGATACTCCGCGTTTTTTCCATGGCTCACTTACTTCAGATTTGTATTTTTCCCTGTTCTTCCACAAATCGCAATTCTCTGCTGTTTCCAGGGTTTTATAAGTGCCAACACTGGATTTGACAATATGGCCTACACTTGAAACTTCGCCTTGGTGATAAACATTTTTTTTGCGCAATTCAATAGGGTCCATTCCCAGCTTTTCTGCAATCATGTCCATATGAGTTTCAATTCCCATGCATACCTGATTGACGCCAAAGCCTCTGAATGCGCCGGAAATGCCATTATTTGTATAAACACAGAAGCCCTCGAGATCCACATTAGGAATTTTATAAGGGCCGCATGAATGTTCGATCGCGAGTGCTATGACCGCCCCTCCAAGTGATGCATAAGCACCCGTATCTCCTATGGCTCTCACCTGATTGGCAAGCAGTGTCCCGTCTTTTCTGGCAGCAGTCTTCATTTGTACTTTAAATGGATGCCTTTTTATGCCCGCAATGACTGACTCTTCCCGGCTTAAATGGATTTTTACAGGCCGTCCCTTTGTATGCAGTGCAAGGAGAGCAAGATAAATTTGAACGGTAATCTCATCCTTTCCGCCAAAGGCACCTCCAATTGGACTTGAGATAACTCTTATTCTTTCTGGGTTATATGCCAGGGATCTCGCAATCTGCATTCGATCGCGGTATGCATATTGGCCAGGGCAGCGAATGGTGAGGAACCCATCGTCATCCATTACCCCCCAGCCGCCTTCCGTTTCGATAAAAGCATGCATTTGGCGGGGGGAGAAGAAGGTATTCTCGACAATGATGTCAGCTTCTTCGAATGCTTTCTCGATGTTTCCGTTTTTTATTTTCACATGGCTGTGTAGATTGCCATCAGGATGAAGCTTCGGAGCAGAATTTGTCAGGGCATATTCAGCATCTGCAACTACTTCAAGTGGCTCATAGTCCACTTTAATTAAACTCAGTGCCTGTTCTGTGATTTCCAGTGTTTCTGCTCCAACTAATGCTATCGCATCTCCTGTACACCGGACGACATCGGAGCACAGAACAGGCTGATCGGGAACCACAATCCCAAATCCATTAAAGCCGGGGATATCTTTATGGGTTAGCACACATATCACACCAGGCAGATTTTTGGCTGCCTCAATATCTATTGAATTAATTTTGGCGTGCGGATATTCAGAGCGCAGCACTTTTCCCCAAACCATATTGTCAAAGTGGTAATCGGTCATATATTTTAATTCACCGGTTACTTTTTCCGGGCCATCGATTCTATTTACCCGTTTCCCAACCCATTTGGTGTTCACTGGTTATTCCACCTCCTCATTAAGCGGTATAATCCTCTTTCCAATAAAGCGCTTGCCATATCCCGTCTATATGTAGCTGTTGCTCTTCCATCTGTGATGGGCATAACCTCTTTCCAGGCAATTCTGGCTATGTTCCGGATTAATTCATCATTTAGCGGTCCCAGCGTCAGCACCGATTCACACTTGCGTGCACGTATAATCGTTGGTGCTACAGATCCGAAGGCGATTTTTCCTTCCCTGCATTTCAGCTCATGGTCCATTATGAGTGAAATAGCAACATTCACAATGGAGATAGATTGCGCTTTGCGAGGGCCGAGCTTTTGGAAAATCCCTATTTCATTCGGTTTTTGCGGCGTTATTATGATTTTTGTAATCATTTCATTTTCTTTTAAAACAGTTCTGCCGGGACCAAGGATAAAGTCTTCGATTGGGACGATTCGTTTATCCGACAGCGAGGAGAGTTCAAGTCTTGCTCCGAGAACATACAAAGCCGGAAGGGTATCGCCTGCAGGAGAGGCAGTGCCAATATTGCCGCCGATTGTTCCCATATTCTGCATTTGAGTGGCGCCGACTTCCCGAGCTGCATCTACGAGAACATCCGCTTTTCTTTGCAGAAGCGGAGAATGAATAATATCAGTATGTGTTGTCAACGGGCCAATATGAATACAATCTTTACTTTCTATGATATAACGCAGCTCACTTAAGTTTTTTATATTGATCCAAATTTCCGGCCGCCATTTGCCTTCCTTCATCCGGACTGCAGCATCTGTACCGCCTGCTATCAATTTATGAACCCTGCCTTTCTTCGATAGCTGCATCAGACATTCGGATAGAGAGGAAGGGGTAAACATATCAATCTCTGAAACAAGCATCAGCTTACCTCCCTGTATATTTTTTAACCGCAATTTTATAATCTTCCTGGCGATTCAGGTTGAGATGAATCTGTTCATTTTCCACTGGCACCTCAAGGAGAAATTGCTTATGCTGTTGAATTACATGCCTCAAACCCATATTCTCTTCCTTTATTGATAAAAGCTCGTTCCTCAATCGGGACGAAAAGAGGATGGGGTGCCCTCTTTTGCCCTGGCAGCTAGGGACTGCAATCAGGCAGCGGGTTTTTCTAAAGTCACCTGCGAGCTTATTAATGACCTCAGTATGAAGCGGCTGGTCGACGGATGTAATTAGAATCGTATCTGATAACGCGTCTGCGGCTTTCACCCCCGCAATGATTGACGAGCATTTTCCATCCTGAAAGTGTTCATTTATGATCATATTTGCAGAATACTTTTTTCCAATTGAATGAAATGTATCGGCTTCATAACCCAATACAACTACAATATCTGTGAACACCGATTTTCTGAGTGTGTTCAGCTGATGTTCGAATAATGTCGTACCATTCCATGGCAGCAGTCCTTTTAGAGTACCCATTCTGCTGGACTGGCCCGCGGCAAGTAAAATGGCTGTATGTGTCATGGATTATCGGATTGTTTCAGGCTCGGATATTTTTTGGCTGGCAGCTGTCTGAACGGCCTTGATAATTTTGGTATAGCCTGTACAGCGGCACAGGTTACCTCCTAATGCGGTTTTAATTTCCCCAACGGATGGAACATGGTCAATTCCATCCAAGAAAGCTTTTGCTGATACGATGATTCCCGGGGTACAGTACCCGCATTGTGTTGCTCCTTCGGCAATAAAAGATTCCTGAATGACATCAAGATTTGGTGATAGTCCGACTCCTTCACAAGTGGTGATCACCTGGTTTTCCGCCTGGCCAGCAAGGACAAGACAGGAACATACAACCTCATTATTGATTAGAACAGAGCATGATCCGCATTCTCCCTTTCCGCAGCATTCCTTGCTTGCAGTCAAACCCAGCTCTTCTCTTAATACATCCAGGAGCGGTTTCGCAGGCGGGCAAACGACCGTACATTCCTTCCCGTTAACAATAAAATGAATACTTTTCAAATCTTCGCCTCCTCATAGATTTTGAGACCATTGGCAATGAGAAAAAAGTGTGAGCAGTTTTGTATGGGATAGTAGCCTGGCGAGCATGAAGAGGTATTTAAATTATGATATTATGCATCTTCTTCTAAATAGACTAATAAGCACAAAAAAATTCCTGCACAAAAGGTTCCTGTATGTAATCAACAGGAAATATCCCTTTCGTAGATAGGAATTACGGTTCCCAGTAGAAACCCTCAAACCGATTATTGAGGTTATACGAAAATTCTATTTAATTTTTCTTGATGCTGAAGGGAGGTTTTACAGGGACAATTATAGAAATATAGGGGGAGTTGATTTGTAGTGTAATAGTTAAGTTAATATTTTGTCAAGTGGGAATTTTCTGAAAAAGATATTGACTTATAAAATAGCCTTGTTTAATATAGTGATTAACAGGAGGATTACATGACTGTATTAACCTCAAAATTATTTCAAACAATAAAAAAAGATCTCGCTTTTCTCTATAATCGTGTGAACCAGGAAATCTATGGAACAGGCGTGAAAAAACAGCGTATTGAAACATTTGATGATAGAGTCATCATCTTCGCACAGCATAAGCGTGTTCAGGCACTGCAGATGCTGAGTCAGAACTTCCATCACCTGACCATTTCGGTTGATTCAGCATTGATTGTTGAATTTAAATCGCTTCTAAAAGGTATGATTGAAGATGCTCTTCATTTGAAAGTCAAAACGATTTTAAAAGATTATGATCCTGTTACTGAAGAAGCCTGCACCATTATTTATTTTCAAGAATAGCAGTTTTACATTTTGTTTGGGAGAGCTGTGCATGACGCAGTTTTTCTTAAACCTGAATATAGGAGCGGTTCCTTTGTCTTTTGTTGAACGGAAGCTGAATGAAACCGCAGTAATAGAACATCTATTGTTTACTTTGATGTTATCTATTGCTGCGGTTTTTTTTATACACATTTTTCATTTGGGAGGTGATGCCGGTTTTTAAAAGCTGGAGTCAGGCTGTGGCATAACAAAGAATTAAACCTGGGGGGAAAATCTTTGGAAAAGCTAAATCCTTGGAAGGTAGGGACTTTAGGATTTCAGCATGTGCTAGCCATGTATGCAGGTGCTGTCATTGTACCGCTGATTGTAGGACCGGCAATTGGGCTTACTGCCCAGCAGCTCGCTTACTTAATTTCAATTGATTTGTTTACCTGCGGGATTGCTACTTTGCTTCAGGTAATAGGGGGGAAGCATTTTGGCATCAAGTTGCCTGTGATTCTGGGCTGTACTTTTACAGCAGTAGGCCCGATGATTGCCATCGGGAATTTGCAGGGGATTACAGCCATCTACGGGGCAATTATTTCTTCGGGTATTATCGTCATGATCCTATCCCAATTTATGAGTAAAATTATGAGATTTTTCCCGCCGGTCGTAACCGGTTCAGTCGTTGCAATTATCGGGGTATCACTGATTCCTGTTGCCATGAATAATGCTGCAGGCGGGCTTGGGTCATCCGATTATGGAAGTGCAAAGAATTTATTCCTGGCTGCCTTTACACTGGTGCTGATTATCTTAATGAACCGGTTTTTTAAAGGCTATATGAAAGCAATTTCTGTCCTGCTGTCATTGGTGGCCGGGACTATAGCAGCTTATTTTATGGGGCTCGTCAGCTTTGCCGAAGTCAGCCAGGCTTCCTGGTTTCATGTCGTTCAGCCGCTTTATTTCGGATTCCCGACATTCAATGCTTCAGCCATCCTTACGATGACCTTAGTAGCAATTGTTAGCATGATTGAATCTACTGGGGTATTTCTCGCTCTCGGAGATGTCTGTGAGAGAAAGCTCGACTCTAAGGACATTAAGAAAGGCTTGCGTGCAGAAGGACTGGCTGTTGTTATAGGCGGCATTTTTAACGCGTTTCCTTATACGTCCTTTTCACAGAATGTGGGCCTTGTAGCATTGACTAAAGTAAAAACGAGAAATGTTGTTATCGCAGCTGGTGTCATATTAATGATTCTCGGTCTTTTGCCCAAAGTGGCTGCTCTGACTACGATTATTCCTATGGCTGTTCTTGGCGGAGCAATGATTCCGATGTTTGGGATGGTTATCTCATCGGGAATCAGAATGCTTTCTGTAGTGGATTTCAGCAAAAATGAAAACTTGCTTATCGTTGCCTGTTCAATCGGAATTGGGCTTGGTTCAGCGGTGGTCCCGCAGATTTTTGAAAGCCTGCCGACAAGTGCACGCCTTCTGGTTGAAAACGGAATTGTACTGGGGAGCATCACAGCAATTTTATTAAATATGGTATTTAATTATAAAGAATTAAATATAAGTGAAAGTGAAAGAATTGAGCAGCTGAAAGGAGACCACTCAGCTGAATTGATTTAATAGCAGCTGCTGTAACCACCTGCCTCTACTTTTAGAGGCAGAAATCAAATTAATAGATAGGAGCAGGGTAAATGGATTTAATTCTGAAAAATGCAAATATTCCGCAGGGTGATCGTCAGGTTTTAACGAATATTCTAGTAAACGATGGAAAGATTGTCGGCTACACGAACGACATTTCTTTTCTAAATGCCTCCAAGGTTATTGATATACAAGGAAAATTAGTTGTCCCAGGCTGTATTGATCCACATACACATTTTATGGATCCAGGGTTTACTCACAGAGAAACATTTGCAACCGGCAGCCGTTCTGCAGCAGCCGGCGGCTTGACAACTATTATTGATATGCCATGCTGCAGCAAGCCATCTGTACGGGATGGGGATAGCTTCAATAAGAAAATTGGTCCAATCAGGGATCAGGCTTATATTGATTACTGCTTCTGGGGCGGCATGACCGGGGAGGATGCACGTGAAGGCTGGATTGATAATATTTATCCTCAGATAGATCAGGGCATTGTTGCATTTAAGGTCTACATGACACCTTCTGTACCAACCTTCCCTAAAGTATCTGACGCAGAAATGCTTGAGATTTTTAAAAACGTTGCAAAAACCGGTCTTCCGATTGGTGTTCATGCTGAAAACTATGATATCTGCACATTCAATTCGAAGAAGCTTGAAAAAGAAGGCAGACTTGACGGACCGGCATGGGCTGAAGCTCGTTCTAGCCTCGCTGAAAAGGTGGCCATTGAACTGATTCTCAGCTTCGCGGAAGCTACTGACGCACGTGTACATGTCGTACATATGAGCACAAAGGAAGGCGTTGAGCTCGTTAAGGCTGCAAAGAAACGCGGTGTCAAGGTTACTGCTGAAACCTGCCCGCACTACCTTGTTTTAAATGCACAGGACTCCATGTCAGAGCGGGGCTCTTATGCAAAAATTGCTCCTCCACTGAGGGGGAAAGAGGATAACGAATCCCACTGGCAGGCTCTGGCTGATGGAACAATCGATTTTGTCGGAACCGACCATGCCCCATATGAAATTGCCACTGAAAAGGATTATCCAGGTGCAACGATCTGGAACACCTTCCCTGGCATCCCGGGTGTAGAAACGATGGTGCCGATCCTTGTCAGCGAAGGGCTGAATAAAGGCCGCTTATCTCTATCAAGATTTGTAGAAGTAACGAGCCGCAACGCAGCCATTCATTATGGCATTTATCCTAAAAAGGGTTCAATGGAAATTGGCAGTGATGCTGATTTCACGGTTATTGATCTTGAAAAAGAATATGTTATTGATGAGCAGAAAACAGAATCAATGGCTAAGTATAATCCGCTTCATGGCATGAAATTAAAAGGAAAGCCAGTTCAAACAATAATTCGCGGAAACGTGGTATTCGAAGAAGACAAAGGGATCGTCGGGAAAGCAGGATATGGAGAGTACGTTCCGCGCCAAAGCATCCAGAGACTGGAAAGAACATTAAAGTATGAAAAATACGAAGCAGTCAATGTGCAAACAAAAGATCCTGTAGCACAGCAATAAATATAGATATCGAAGGAGGCTGAATGGATTGGAACTTAGGGGAAAAAAGCACTGTGTAGTTATTATTGATATGTTAAACGACTTTATCGGGGAAAAAGCTGCATTAAGGTGTGAAAATGGAGAAAAAATCGTTCCTAAAATTCAAGAGCTTATTGAGTTCGCACACGAAAACAATATTCAGGTTGTGCATGTTCAGGAAGCTCATAGAAAGAATGACCGTGATTTTCGTGTAAGACCTGTTCATGCAGTAAAGGGGACCTGGGGTTCGGAATTCATTCCAGAACTTCAGCCAGACGAGAGCAAAGGAGATTATGTGGTCCAAAAGAGACGGCATAGTGCATTTAGCTATACCGATTTTGATCTCTTCCTGAGAGAAGAAGAAATTGATACGGTGGTCCTCACTGGTGTCTGGACCAATGTATGTGTACGCAGTACTGCTTCTGATGCCTTATATCATGGATACAATGTAATTTGCATATCTGATGGCACCGCTTCACAGGATGATGATATGCACGTATCCGGTCTAAGAGATATCGACATTTTTGGAGACATATTATCAACAGAAGAATACAAAGAACTGGCTAAAAAGAAATTCTCCCAAGACGAATCTGTTGTCTAACTCTTCTCCAGGTCCAAGAAAAAAACGAATCTTAGTGGGCATAACCGGAGCAAGCGGATCATTGTATGCATATACACTGATCCGCGCTCTTCATCAATTAGAGATCGAAACGCATTTAATTGCTACGGAGATGGGAGAAAAAGTAATGCAATTTGAATGCGGGGTCAAGATGGACGAGTTGAAGGAGTATGCCGCTATCCACAGCAACCGGAATCTTTTCGCTGCGGTTGCCAGCGGATCCTTTAAAACAGACGGAATGGTGATTGTGCCATGTTCGATGAATACATTGGGTGCAATTGCGAACGGGGTCGGCGATACCCTTCTAAGCAGGGCTGCCAGTGTTGTTTTAAAGGAGAATCGAAAGTTTATTATTGTTCCGAGAGAGGCTCCATTTAATTTGATTCACCTCCGCAATATGACTCTTCTCGCTGAGAGCGGTGCATGCATAATGCCTGCATCACCTGGCTTTTACCATAAGCCGACAGAGATTTGGGAGCTGGCCAACTTTATGGTGGCGAGGATATTGGACATGCTGGATATAGACCATGAGCTCCTTGAGAGATGGGGGGAAAAAGCATGAACCCTGTAACAATGAGAGCTTTGCTGGATAGATGGGAAAGCAGGGGACTTGTTCATCGGGTTAAAAAAGAGGTGGATCCACTCTATGAACTCGGAGCAGTAATTAATACGAAACATGGACGTCAGCCTTTTTTATTTGAAAGAATAAAAGGCTATCAAACTTCCATGGCTGCCGGTCTCGGAGGAGATAGAGAACTGATGGCAGACAGCATGGGAATCTCCTCTTCTGAACTTATTCCTAAACTCATCGAATCAATTGTTAATCCTATACCGACAACTTTAAGGCAAACTGGTCCTGTTCAGGAGAATCTTGTGACCGGGGAATTCGATTTGGCAGATTTGTTTCCTATTCCAACTTATCATGCAGAAGATTCAGGAGCTTATTATGTGGCAGGAATATTGGTGGTTAAAGACTTATCCGGCAAAAAAAGGTATACCTCGATTCGCCGGATGCAATACCTTGGCGGTAATCGAACGAATATTCTCATAACCTCCCCGGAGCTGATGGAGCAATATGCCCATTATGAAAGCATTGGAGAACCGATGGAAGTGGCTGTTATGTTTGGTGTCGTTCCAGCTGTTGTCCTAAGTTCCCAGATCAGTACGCATCTGTATCATACCGACAAATTGGATGTAGCAGGTGCCCTGCTTGGCCAATCGCTGGATGTTGTTCAGTGCAAAACGGTGGATTTGGAAGTACTGGCTGATGCCGAAATCGTCCTGGAAGGCAAAATGCTGCCATATGAAAGAGAACTGGAAGGGCCGTTTGGCGAACTGGCCGGTTATTATGGCACCAGAACGCCTCAGCCGATAGTAGAATTTTCGGCTGTGACTTACCGTAATAATGCTATCTCACAGACTATTTTTCCATCAAGCTATGAAGAAAGGCTGCCAATGGCTCTTGTCAGGGAAGCAACACTTTTAAGCACCGTCAGACAGGTTGTTCCGTTTATCAAAGCTGTACATATCCCGATGGGAGGGGTGGCTCGCTATCATGCAGTCATACAAATAGAGAAGAAGCATGAAGGTGACGGAAAACAGGCAGCACTTGCAGCCTTTGCAAGCGATAAGGATTTAAAGCATGTAGTGGTTGTGAATGATGACGTCGATATCTTTGATTCGGATGATGTTGAATGGGCTATTGCGACAAGAGTACAGGCGGGGGATGATATTTTTATCGTACAGGGTGCGAAGGGATCACCGCTCGAGTCTTCTCATCATTTAAAAGGAGTCAGCGATAAGATGGGCATAGACGCAACCTATCCGCTTGGAAAAGAAGAGTTATTTAAAAGAACTTCAATCCCCATTGAAGTGAATCTCGAAGACTATCTATAAGCTTTTGCAGGTAGAGGAGGTCAAAAATGAAGGCAATTGGTCTGATAGAAACAAGGGGCTTGACAGCAGCTATTGAAGCGCTGGACTCCATGGCAAAAGCGGCAAATGTCAGCTTGGTTGATTTAAAGAGAGTCGGATCAGGGCTTGTCACTGTCATTATTGAAGGGGACGTAGCGGCAGTCACAGCTGCTGTTGAGGTTGGAAAGACTGCTCACACTATGGCTGGAGGAGAACTGGTGTCGGCAAATGTTATACCACGCCCTCATTCAGAACTTCGCAAAATTCTTTAAGCAGATGTTCCAAAAGTGGAGGTGCATAATGCGTGTCTAACTTTATAAAAAGTGTTGTTGAAGAAGTAATGAAGCCCTACAGCAAGCCAAAAGCAAATCCTATTAATGGGACTCCCAATTTCTCCCCGCCCCGCAGCCAGCCGGGATTGAAGTCAGGTATACCAGGTATTAGCAGGCCTAATTATCAAAAGGAAAAAATGAATAAAAGAATAGCTGTTAAAACAGACTCACCCAAGGCTGCTAATCCACACCTGAATGTTAGAAGGCAGACAGTTTCACTTTCTTCACCTCAGCCTTCCGCTAAAGAAAAAATTGCCCAGCTGCAAACCCTGGCCCTGGCACAAGGGAAACAGCGAGTTTCTGCAGAAACAAAATCTGGCCGAAATGCGAGAGAAAGCCAGCTTGTCGGACAAACGCCGGATGGTGTAAAAGTATGGCATTTCTCAGATCTTCACCCTGCATTGGAAGGCTCCTTTCAGCGGGAACTGAAAACAGGCTCGATCGGGGTAGTTACATCAGAAAAATGTACACCGGGACAGCTGTTTTTACTGAATGAACTTTTAAGAGAGTTTCCTTCTTTAAAATATTTTCTGTCATGGGACAAAAACAGCGGGCAAACCTTTTCGCTAGAGCTTTATGAAGAGAATGATGGAATACTGTTAAACGCTTTAAAGAGCTACTTTAAAAAACTATCCCAAAAATCATTTAAGGCGACTGCAGCTTATATAGAAAAGTCCCCCAGTCCATGGCTGACAAAACAATTGGGGCTTAACGCGTCAATAGGATGTGTGTCTGTCATTGAAGGAATTGACTATTACACAGGTATTTTGCTCCTTGACCGGCACATGAAAAAAAACATGGCCGAACGCATCAATTTTTTAATAGAGAAGAAATATGTTCTTCTTTACGGTCAGTTTGATGATGTATCCCGAATTACGGATCAGCTTTGTAAGGAATTCGACCGGATTAAATAAAAGTTTGGCCAGGACAACAATTCAAGAAAAATTAGCCGGTGTGACACTTTTACAGGAGGAGGATTCTTCAGTTGCAAGCATTGGGTTTAATTGAAACCGTTGGTTATTCAACAGCAGTTTCTGCAGCAGATGCAGCCGTAAAAGCAGCCGATGTAGAAATTGTAGGTATTGAAAAAGTAATAGGAGTGGATGGCTATCTGGGCGTGACAATCCATTTTAACGGCGATGTAGCAGCTGTAAAGTCTGCAGTCGACGCCGGTGTGAGCTCAGCAGAGAGAATAGGAAAAGTAATTTCTTCTCATGTCATCCCGCGTGCCCACAATGAAGTAGCCGGGAAGCTGCTTCCGCAATTTAAGCTGAAAGAAATGCATCAGGAAACAGTCACTGAAAAAGAGTTGAGATTCAATAAAGAGCCAATTGAAACAAAGCAGGCTAAAGAATCAAATGAAGCAAATGAAAATGATCATGATAAACCATCAGTTTAATAATCTTAAGGAGGAAACACATAATGGGTGAAGCATTGGGCTTAATCGAAACGAAAGGTCTGGTAGGGGCTGTTGAGGCAGCGGATGCAATGGTGAAAGCAGCAAACGTGGAGATCTGCGGATATGAAAAAGTGGGATTTGGTCTAGTTACCGTTATGGTCAGAGGAGATGTAGGAGCGGTTAAAGCAGCCACCGATGCAGGAGCCGAAGCTGCCAGCAGAGTAGGAGAACTTATTTCGGTCCACGTCATTCCAAGGCCGCACAGCGAAGTTGAAAGAGCTTTATTATCAAAAAATATCGGTGAATAAGCATGAGGAGCAAAAGGCAGAGTGTTATGGCTAAAAACACTCTGCAGGCGCTTTACATGCGAAATAATAACTGCAGAGAAAGAAAACCTCATATCCTGGCTCTATTGACCTCTCATATGATAGGGATGGAACCGGGATTATCATACTTGAAACACTTATTACAGGAAGATATAACACTTAGAATGGCTGCTGAAGAAGAAATGCTGATCCAATTTCCGCTTGAGGAGTTAGTTTTTCAGACAGGGAATGACGATTGGATCTCACCTTCAATGATTAATAATCAGCTTCTTGATCATTTTGATGAGATCCTATTGCCTATTCTATCTTTTTCTTTAATAGCAGATCTATTAGCCCTTAACGAACAAAGGCCTTTGGTGCGGATCATCCTAATGGCTTTGTTAAAAGGGAAACGGGTTACGGCCTTGAAGGCTGGAGGTGATCCTTTCAGCCAATATTGGAAACTGAATGGAATGGATAAAGGTCCTGATTTCTTAAAAAGAAAACTTAATGGGCAGATGGCAGAGTTAAAGATGCTCGGCATAAGATTAATAGATTTTAATGATAAAGCTGACTATACAGCTCAGCAGATGAAGAAAACAGTTATTTCCGATGATACAGTCAGGTTTGCCTATTTAAACAAGCTTAATCACTTAACTGTTCCAAAAGGGGCTATCATTACCCCCCTGGCAAGAGATACAGCAAAGGAGCTCAAGATCGAAATTATTTTTCATTAAGGAGTAGGTCTTTATGCAAATGGGAATAGTGGTTGGCCGCGTAACTGCCACAAGAAAAGATGATAATCTGGTAGGCACAAAGCTATTAATTACCCAGCCTATAGGATTGGACGGCTCAATGTTACCGAACCCCATTATAACCGTTGATACTGTTGGTGCCGGCATAGGAGAAAAAGTCATTTATGTGACTGGAAGCATGGCATCAAGAGCGGTTCAGAATAAAGATGCTCCTATCGATGCTGCCATTATCGGAATTATAGACAGTGTAGACGGAATGGAAACAGGGGGTTAATAAATGGAAGCAAAAAATATCAAAAAGGCAGTGCAGTACCGCAAGCTGATTGATGTATTGCTTGATTCCAGCCAGTATGCCGATGTCGTTTTGAAGGGGGGCTACTTTATTAATGTGATCACCCGTGAGATCTATGAAGCCGACGTGGCGATGAAAGGCGAATATATTTTAATGGCCGGGGACGCAAAGGACTTAATTGGGCCAAAAACGATAGTGGAAAACATTAAGGGAAAATTCGTTTGTCCGGGGTTCATTGATTCTCACATGCATTTTGAGAGTGCGATGCTGACTTGTACGGAATTCTCCAAGCTCTCTATTCCGACAGGAACCACCACACTGATTGGTGATCCGCATGAAATTGGGAATGTCCTGGGTGTTTACGGCATGCAGGCAATGATTGAGGAAGCTAAAACCCTTCCAAACCGGGTATTATTTACGGTCCCTTGTGCTGTGCCTGATGCTCCCGGGCTTGAAACATCAGGCTTTGATGTGACATCAAAGGATATGAAAGAGCTTTTGGCAGATCCATATGTGCAGGGAATTGGGGAAATTCAGAGCTTCAGCAATATTGGGCCGGTATATGAGCATGCACCGGAATTAATAGATGACCTTGTTGCAGCAGTTACATATGCAAACAGCATCGGGAAAACCGTTGAAGGGAACGCGCCCGGATTGTTTGGCAAAGAGCTTGCCGCCCACATTATCAGCGGAGGGAACCATGTTTCCTGCCATGAAACCACCACAAAAGAAGAAACAGTCGAAAAGCTGCGCAATGGCGTGAGTGTGTTCATGAGGGAAGGCTCTTCCCAAAGAAATATGGCAGACTGCATAAGGGCCATTACAGAGGATGGGCTGGATTCCCGCCGTGCAATCCTTGTATCGGACGATATGGTGCCTGCTGATCTGTTAAATTACGGACATATGAATGATATCGTCCGCAGAACCATTGCAGTCGGCATAGATCCAGTGGAAGCGATCCAAATGGCAACCATTAATCCCGCAACCCACTTTGGCTTTAAGGATGTGGGGGTTATTGCACCAGGCAAAAGAGCAGATGTTGTCGTGATCAGCGATTTGATCAATATGACAATTGATCAGGTATACCTGGCTGGGAAAAAAGCAGCTGAAAAAGGAGAATTAACGATAGATATTGCTCCTTACATATATCCGGAAAGTGTGAAAAAGTCAGTGAAGCGGAAGCCTGTAACAGTGAAGGAACTCGCTATTGAAGCTCCAGGCAGCCGTGCAAAAGTAAGGGCAATTGAAGCGATCCCTTTTCAGAATTTAACTGGCGGAGGCGAATACACAATGAATGTCAAAGACGGCATTGTGCAGCCTTGCCTAAAGCAGGATGTTCTCCCGCTCTTGGTTGTGGAGCGCCACGGCAGAACCGGAAAAATCGGCAAGTCATTTCTCCATGGCTTTGATTTGAAAAGCGGAGCCATAGCAGAAAGCGTTGCTCACGATACCCACAATATTATTGTAACAGGAACAAACTACGAAGATATGGTCATGGCGGTGAACCGTGTCATTGCCATGGATGGCGGAATAGCCATGATAAATGATAGCAAAGTAGTAGGTGATTTGCCTCTGAGGATTGGCGGTTTAATGACAGATGAATTAACCGGAAAAGAAATGAGTGAAAAGGTCGATGAATTGTCGCAGCTTGCCAAAGAAGTTCTTGGCTGCGGAATGGAAGTTCCTTTTATGCATTTATCATTCTGGTCATTGGTAACAAGCCCTAAATGGAAAATTACCGATATGGGGCTTATTGATGTAGATAAGTTTGAGGTCATACCGACCATTATTAATTGATCATTAAAGCGGCATTCCCTGCCGCTTTTCATATATGCAGCGGGTAAAGGAGGAATATCATGGGAGTGAAACTTGTCGATCTGACACAGGAAATTTATCAGGGGATGCCTGTCTTCCCTCTTCATCAGAAAACGATGATTTTCCCGAATATGTCTCACGAAGAAAGTGAAAAGCAAGTTGGATTCATGTTTGCAACTAATAATCTGCTAATAAATGAACATGGTCCTACTCATAGTGATGCAACTTACGAATATGACCCAAATGGCCAATTCATCGATGAAATGCCGCTTGAGTATTTTTACGGGCCCGCAGTTTGCCTGGATGTATCCCACATCCAGCCGCATCAATATATTACCGACCGTGATCTCAAGGAAGCACTGAGAAGATCACAGCAGTTTATTGAAAAAGGAGATATCGTCCTCCTCTATACGGGCCATTATAATCGCTCTTATGGTACTGACAAATGGCTCACAACATATACTGGCCTGGACTATCAGGCAGCAAAATGGCTGGCTGAAAAAGGTGCAGTCAATATAGGCATTGACGCTCCTGCCATTGATCATCCAGATGATTCTAAGTACTCCGGACACCTTATTTGCCGTGAATACGGAATTACCAATACGGAAAATCTCTGCAATCTCGACCAGATTGCAGGCATGCGATTTCTATATTTCGGACTCCCTCTCAGAATTCGGAAAGGAACGGGATCTCCGATTCGTGCGGTTGCAGTTTTTATTGAATAATAACAAAGGCTGGTGATCAAATGAAAGAGGCTTTTAACAGAGGCAAGGTCCGGGATGAGATTATAATCCCGCCTTATGAAGGAAGAAGCGCACTGGTTCACAAAGGGGAAGAGCTGATTATTATTGATATGGAAGGAAAACAGGTTGGGGACTTTGTCTGCATTAACTATGAAGATCCCGCGGAACATGTATCACCTGTTCATATGCGGGCTTCACTTAGCAGCATTCGCCTTAAAACGGGAGACTGGCTTTACAGCAACCGCCGCCGTCCCTTAATGCAGCTTTTGGAAGATACTGTTGGAAAACATGATTTCTTCTTCCCGGCATGCGATTATTATCGCTACAAAGTAGATTTCGGCAAAGAGGACCACCCTAATTGCCATGATAATATCGCAGATGCATTGAAAAAGTTTAATATTCATCCTCCGGTAATTCCAGATCCCATTAATATTTTTATGAATAATGTCCTTGATGCTGCCGGGGATTATGTTATTGCAGAACCGCTTTCCAAGCCTGGCGATTACATAAGGCTGAAAGCGCTGTGCGATGTTGTCATTGCCTGTACAACGTGTTCCCAGGACATGGCGCCTGTTAATGGGTTCAAAGTGACCCCTATTAAAATGCAAATTCTGGAGGCGGATTAATGAATGATATCCAGTTTCTTCAGCATCTGCTCCAAATTGACAGCTCCAATCCCCCCGGAAATGAGCATTTAGTGACTGAAGCATTTATTAATCGATGCAAGCAAAATGGTCTGCCTTTTAAAATGACCATGCTTGATGAGACTCGAAGCAATTTTGAAGTCACCCTTCCCGGAAAAAGCGGTAAACAGCTATTTTTATGCGGCCATATGGATACTGTTTCCCCTGGAACAGGAGAATGGGATTACTCCCCTTTTTCAGGGGAAATCGCAAATGGCCGGATGTATGGCAGAGGAGCTTCTGATATGAAAAGCGGTCTTGCAGCAATGTTTCTGGCATTAGAGGAGCTGTATCTCTCAAATACTATTCCGCCTGCAGACGTTACCTTTTTGGCAACATCCGGGGAAGAAGTCGACAGCTGCGGTGCCAGGGCTTTTCTAAAAGAAAATGATGAACGGAAAATTGATGCACTTGTCATTGCCGAACCGACAAATGAAAAAATTGTCATTGGCCATAAGGGGGCACTTTGGCTTGAAATCACAGCATATGGAAAGACATCTCACGGTTCGATGCCGGAACAGGGAATCAATGCAGTAGATCATATGCTGAAAATAATCCGGGTATTGGATGAAATGAAAATTGAATGGAAGACAGAAAAAAAGCCCCTCGGACAAAGCAGCCTGGCTGTTACCATGATTGAAGGCGGCGTGCAGACTAATGTCATTCCGGATAAATGCAGCATCAGAGCAGACATAAGAACTGTCCCTCCTCAATCCCATTCCAGTTTTATTAACAGGCTAAAATCCAAACTTAATCTCCTGGAGGATCAGGGAGAAATTTATAAATACAGTGTGGAAACCCTGCTGGACCGCCCATCTATTTTAACAGATCCTGCTGAAGACATTATTCATTTAGCGCAAATGATAAAGGGAGGCCTGGCTGCAGATCATTACGGGGTGTCCTATTATACAGATGGGGCCGTGTTAAATCCAAGGAGTGAAATTCCGACTTTAATTTATGGACCGGGTGATGAAAAGCTGGCCCATCAGCCAAATGAGTGGGTCAGTCTGGATGCCTATCAGCGCTCCATTCAATTTTACAGACAGCTTATTATGTCATATGGAAAGCTTGAGCCTTCAAAAGTCAGTTCTATCCAAGGGGGGAAAGCTATTGAACAGTATCCTGATAAAGAATGCTGAAATTGTTACGATGAATGCAGCCGAAGAAATCATTTTCGGAGATTTATATATTGTAGATGACCGTGTTGCCGAAATTGGACAAAACTTGACGCATCAAGCTGATAAAGTAATTGATGCCAGCGGAAAGACGGTTATTCCAGGATTTATTCAGACACATATTCACCTGTGCCAAACCCTTTTCCGCGGGCAGGCTGATGATTTGGAGCTGCTTGATTGGCTGAAGCAGAAAATCTGGCCGCTTGAGGCTTCCCATGATGAAGAGTCCATCTATTATTCTGCTATGCTGGGCATTGGCGAATTGCTCCAGAGCGGGACAACAACTGTTGTGGATATGGAAACCGTTAATCATACCGAATATGCATTTCAGGCCATTGCAGAAAGCGGCATACGAGCATTAGCCGGAAAGGTCATGATGGATAAAGGTGATGAGGTCCCTGTTCCGTTAAGAGAAAATACCTCCGCATCCATACAGCAAAGCGTGGATCTCCTTGAAAAATGGCATAATCGTGATAACGGGCGAATACAATATGCCTTCTGCCCTCGTTTTGTAGTATCCTGTACCGAAGAATTGCTGACAAATGTCAGGGATCTTTCCGCACAGTATGACGTAAAAGTCCATACTCATGCATCGGAAAATTTCAATGAAATTCTCCTTGTCGAAAAAGAATTGGGCATGCGGAATGTCGTCTACCTGGACAGCATTGGTCTAGCCAATGAAAGGCTGATTCTGGCCCATTGTGTTTGGCTTAATGAGGAAGAAAAAAGAATCATTAAAGAGCGTGGGGTTAAGGTCAGCCATTGTCCAGGATCTAATTTAAAGCTGGCCTCAGGTGTGGCAGAGATTCCTTCATTAATCGATCAGGAGGCTTTTGTCAGCCTGGGTGCTGATGGGGCTCCCTGCAATAACAATCTGGATATGTTTAACGAAATGAGACTGGCTGCCATCATTCAGAAGCCTGTCCACGGACCAACAGCAATGAATGCAAGAACCGTCTTCAGAATGGCAACGATCGGCGGAGCTAAAGCAGTCGGAATGGAACAGGAAATCGGAAGCCTAGAGCCCGGAAAGAAAGCTGACCTTGCTATCCTGAATCTGAATGACTTTCATGTTTATCCGTCATTTGATATCGATACCATCTCAAGAATTGTCTATTCAGCGACTCGTGCAGATGTGGAATCTACCATTGTGAACGGGAAGATTGTGATGGAAAATCGCAAACTGAACACAGTAGATAAAAAAATAGTGTTAAGAGAAGCGAATACAAGCATTAAGAGGCTGCTCAAAAGATTAGAGACAGCTATATATTAATCTTCTAAATGCGGCTGAGGGCAAATCGGCTGCTTTTTTATGGTAAAATAAGTAAGTGGGGGTGTGGTGATTTGAAAGCCGAAATGTTAGATCAATTAAATTTAATTCAGGCATCCGAATTTATAGCAGAAAAGAACGCTTTTCCAGAGAATCATATAGGGTATTTAGGGACCGAAAAAAATGATATCCTTCATAGTTTAAAAGAGTTGAATAGTGATAACGAATCAGCTGCATACATACTTTTTATTTGCCGATACCTCCAACCATGCTGCAGCCAAGTTTGCTTTAAAAAATGGATTCCTTCTGCAATCGGCTCAAACATACATGGAACTGAAAAAAAATTCAGGCTTCGGTTTTAAAAATGTCAGTTTATTGCCGGTTCACCTTCATAGTGACTTTATTCATTTACATGATACTTTGTTTCCTCGTGCATATTATTCAGGAAAAGAGATTATTGAAAGGATCAATGATGATCACAAAGTCTATACATCTGAAGATGAAAATGGATTAGATGGTTATTTATATGCAGAATACAATCGTCAAGAAAAAGAAGGAAGCATTGAATTCATTGGTGTGGATCCTGATAAGCGGATGAAGGGCATTGGACGGAATTTGCTTGAAATGGCGGT
Organism: Cytobacillus sp. GQ23; assembly: GCF_059758675.1. NCBI lineage: Bacteria > Bacillati > Bacillota > Bacilli > Caryophanales > Bacillaceae > Cytobacillus > Cytobacillus sp. GQ23. The sequence goes on along the minus strand of NZ_JCAXER010000018.1, from coordinate 76,649 downwards.
TCATGATCTTTTTGTGAATAGTGTAGCCAATAGCATTAAGCTTTGTGTAGAGACAGCAAATGAGAAAGCGCTGTCTATTTATAAAAAAGCAGGCTTTAAAGTTGAGAGATCGCTGAATTTCTTTAAACTAGATATTCGGGTAAAAGAGCAATAAATTAGTGTGCTTTTGTATTTTTAGGTAATATATAAGTAATCAGATAAAATGGAGGGAACAACAAAATGGCTATTGAAAACCCAAGCAGGGACGAAATCGGTGTCCTCTTAAAAAAGGCAAAGAGGATTGCTGTTGTAGGATTAAGCGGAAATCCTGAACGTACATCCTATATGGTATCAGAGGCGATGCAAAAAGCGGGCTATGAAATCATTCCAGTAAATCCTTCTGTTGATGAAGTACTTGGTGTAAAGGCAGTACCGAGTCTTAAAGACATCGAGGGGCATGTAGATATCGTTAATGTCTTCAGGAGATCTGAGTTTCTTCCGGAAATCGCGCAGGAATTTGCCGAAATAGATGCTAATATTTTCTGGGCTCAGCTTGGAGTGGCAAACCAGGAAGCATATGATTTTCTAAAAGAAAAAGGGTACACTGTCATTATGGATCGCTGCATTAAAGTTGAACATGCTCTGACGAAGTAAACTCAGCATGAGGTCTAAATAGATCTCATGTTTTTTATTATTTATAAAATCCATGTAAATAATGGGTTCGTGTAACGGAATTAATCATGATAAATCTTTTAAATCCCAAGATCTTATTTGCCAAAACTAAATAAATAGATAAAATAAAGCATAGACCATCCTAATTTATATGGTAAAATATAAATACAGAACATCTGTTCGCAACCTGTTTTTTTACAAATAAAAATAGGCTGTACTGGTATGTTCAAATGCCGTGATCTTCGGCGGCAAGTGTTTTTGCAGGAAATGAAAGGGGTATGTTCGTGGCAAGAAATCAGGAAGCTTTTGACTACAATGATGATGCCATACAGGTACTCGAAGGGCTTGAAGCTGTTAGAAAACGCCCGGGTATGTACATTGGAAGTACGGATGCAAGGGGTTTGCACCATCTTGTATATGAGATTGTCGATAATGCTGTCGATGAAGCACTGGCAGGATACGGGGATCATATCATTGTTAGAATACATAAAGATAATTCAATTAGTGTACAAGATAAAGGACGCGGAATGCCTACAGGTATGCACAGAATGGGCAAGCCGACTCCAGAAGTCATATTGACTGTCCTTCATGCAGGAGGAAAGTTTGGTCAGGGAGGCTATAAGACAAGCGGCGGGCTTCATGGTGTTGGTGCATCTGTCGTCAACGCCCTATCTGAATGGCTAGTGGTAAAAATTAAACGTGACGGCTTTGTGTATGAACAGCGCTTTGAACTTGGCGGTAAGCCGGTTACTACCCTCGAAAAAACGGGCAAAACAAATCAATCGGGGACTACCATCCACTTTAAGCCGGATCCGTCGATTTTTTCGACAACCACGTATAATTATGAAACTCTATGCGAGCGTCTTCGTGAGTCTGCTTTCCTTCTAAAAGGAATGAAAATAGAAATCATCGATGAGCGTAATGATTTTCATGATGTTTTTCACTATGAAAACGGCATAGAAGCATTTGTTGAATATTTAAATGAAGAAAAGGATGTTCTCCACCCTGTCGTAAGCTTTGAAGGCGAAAGCAATGGGATTGAAGTGGACTTTGCTTTTCAATTTAATGATGGCTACTCGGAAAATGTTCTTTCATTCGTCAACAATGTCCGCACAAAGGACGGCGGTACGCACGAGGCCGGGAGCAAAACTGCGATGACAAGGGCCTTTAATGAATATGCCCGCAAGGTGAATCTGCTGAAAGAAAAAGATAAAAACCTGGATGGAGCGGATCTTCGGGAAGGTTTCACGGCGATCATCTCTGTTCGTGTCCCTGAGGAGCTTCTTCAGTTTGAGGGCCAGACAAAAGGCAAATTGGGGACCAGTGAAGCCCGTTCTGCGGTGGATTCAGTAGTTTCCGAGCATTTGTCTTATTTCCTTGAAGAAAACCCTGAGACAAGCTCACTGTTAATTAAAAAGGCGATAAAGGCTTTCCAGGCACGAGAGGCGGCCCGCAAAGCACGTGAGGAAGCAAGAAGCGGGAAAAAACGGAAAAAATCTGAAGCAATGCTTTCGGGAAAACTGACTCCTGCACAATCACGGAACCCTCAAAGAAATGAATTATATCTGGTTGAGGGGGATTCGGCAGGAGGGTCTGCCAAACAGGGCAGGGACAGGCGTTTTCAAGCTGTACTCCCGCTTAGAGGTAAAGTAATCAACACGGAAAAAGCAAAGCTTGCGGATATTTTTAAAAATGAAGAAATCAATACTATTATCCATGCAGTTGGTGCCGGTGTTGGAGCGGATTTTAATCTGGACGATGTCAACTATGATAAGGTGATCATCATGACAGATGCCGACACTGATGGAGCGCATATTCAGGTGCTCCTGCTAACGTTCTTTTACAGGTATATGAAGCCGCTGCTTGAAGCAGGAAAGGTATTCATTGCGCTGCCTCCTTTGTATAAGGTCAGCAAAGGTTCAGGCAAAAAAGAAATGATCGAATATGCATGGAGTGATGATGACCTGCAGGATACCATAAAAAAAGTGGGAAAAGGCTATATGCTCCAGCGCTACAAAGGACTTGGGGAAATGAACGCCGACCAGCTGTGGGAAACAACGATGGACCCTGAGTCGCGCACATTGATCCGCGTTAAAATTGATGATGCAGCCAGAGCTGAACGCCGGGTGACCACCTTGATGGGCGATAAAGTTGAACCCCGACGCAAATGGATCGAATCAAATGTGGCATTCGGACTTGAAGAAGACGGCAGCATACTTGAAAATGAAAATATTTCAGTACTAGAGGAGGAGGGTGTTGACTCATGAGTTCTGCTGAAAAATTCCGGGACCTTCCTCTTGAGGATGTTTTAGGCGACCGTTTTGGACGCTATAGTAAATATATAATTCAGGATCGTGCCCTGCCTGATGCACGTGATGGGTTAAAGCCCGTTCAAAGACGGATTCTTTATGCCATGCACGTAGAAGGCAACACACATGAGAAGGGTTTTCGAAAGTCCGCAAAAACAGTCGGGAATGTAATCGGCAATTATCATCCGCATGGCGATACTTCCGTTTATGACGCGATGGTGCGGATGAGCCAGGATTGGAAAGTTCGAAACCTTTTAGTTGAAATGCATGGAAACAATGGGAGCATTGATGGAGATCCTCCTGCAGCCATGCGTTATACAGAAGCTCGGCTGTCTCCCCTTTCTTCGGAGTTGCTGAGAGATATTGAGAAAAGAACCGTTGAATTCATTCCAAACTTTGATGATACATCAAATGAGCCAACCGTATTGCCGGCCGTTTATCCGAATTTGCTTGTTAATGGCTCGACAGGCATTTCGGCGGGGTATGCAACGGATATTCCGCCGCATCATTTAAATGAGATTATCGATGGTGTTATATTACGGATGGATAAGCCTGATTGTTCCATAGATGATCTTATGGAGCATATTAAAGGCCCTGACTTCCCTACGGGTGGCATCATTCAGGGAATCGATGGAATAAAGAAAGCTTATGAAACAGGAAGAGGCAAAATTATTGTCCGCGGAAAGGCTGAATTTGAGGATTTGCGCGGAGGGAAAAAGCAGATCGTCATCACTGAGATCCCTTATGAAGTGAATAAAGCAAATCTGGTGAAGAAGATTGATGAGTTCCGCCTTGATCGGAAAGTTGAAGGCATTGCCGAAGTCCGTGATGAAACAGACCGCACCGGACTACGGATTGTGATTGAATTAAAAAAAGATGCCGATCCTGAAGGCGTTCTTCATTATCTCTACAAAAACAGTGATCTGCAGATTCCATATAACTTCAATATGGTTGCCATCCACAATCGCCATCCGAAATTAATGGGACTAAGAGAGCTGCTGGATGCTTATATTGGCCATCGTAAAGAAGTTGTTACACGGAGATCCCAGTTTGAGCTGCAAAAGGCTGAGGCGAGAGAGCATATCGTTGAAGGCCTAATGAAGGCTTTGTCCATATTGGATGAAGTGATTGCGACAATCCGCGCTTCTAAAGATAAACGGGATGCGAAAGATAATCTGATTGCAAAATTTGCGTTCACGGAACCTCAGGCAGAAGCTATCGTTTCCCTGCAGCTTTACCGTTTAACCAATACAGATATCACTGCCTTAAGAGCGGAGGCTGAAGAGCTTGCTAAGCTCATCAGCGAGCTTAAAGCTATTCTGGAGAGCGAGAAGAAACTTCTCTCTGTTATTAAAAAAGAGTTAAGGGATGTCAAAAAGCGCTTTGCGGATGAACGCCGTACCAGAATTGAAGCGGAAATCGAGGAAATCAAGATCAATCTTGAAGTTCTGGTAGCGAGTGAAGATGTAATTGTAACGGTAACGAAGGAAGGCTATGTCAAGCGGACCAGCCAACGATCATTTGCTGCCTCTAACGGACAGGATTTTGGCATGAAGGATTCAGACAGAATTATTGCTCAGCTTGATATGAATACAACTGATGTACTTCTTGTATTTACGAATAAAGGCAACTACCTGTACTGCCCTGTGCATCAGCTGCCTGATATCCGCTGGAAAGATCTCGGGCAGCATATTGCCAATATCATTCCGATTGACCGGAATGAATCGATTGTCCGGGCAATTCCTGTAAAGGATTTTGAGACCAAAGAATATCTTCTGTTCATGACGAAGAACGGCATGGTAAAGAAAACTGAGCTAAAATCATATAAGGCGCAGCGATATTCAAAACCTCTGGTTGCTGTCAATGTAAAGTGCGATGATGAAGTACTTGATGTTTATTTAACTGATGGCACCAAGGAAATTTTCCTTGCGACCCACCAGGGATACGGCCTCTGGTTCCATGAGGAAGAGGTCAGCATAGTAGGGGCAAGGGCTGCCGGCGTTAAAGGAATTAATCTCAAAGATGGCGACTTTGTTACAGGCGCCCAGCTTATAGAGGAAGATAAAGAGCAGGCTGTTGTGATTGTTACACAGCGTGGTTCCATTAAAAAAATGAAGCTGACTGAATTCGAACGCACCTCGCGCGCGAAAAGAGGCGTCGTGATGCTTCGTGAATTGAAATCAAACCCGCATCGTATCATTGGGTGTGTAATCGTCCGCAGCAAAGATGTGTTATATATTGAAACAGAAAAAGGGAAGATAGAAGCAGTTAATGCTTCAGCAATCCGCTTTAATGACCGCTATTCAAATGGATCGTTTATCATTGACGTTACCGATAGCGGCAAAGCAAAATGCATCTGGAAGGCTGAAGTCCTGGAAGAGGATGAAGGCACTAAAACTGAATAGAATTAATGACCCCTGTGAATACAGGGGTTTATTTGTCTGCTGGAATATAATTTTATGTGAAACTGAGTCCTGAGTAAACTGAATAATGTTATTCTTTTGAAAGTCTATTTGTATAAAAAACTTATACTAGTTTATATGAAAGCGATTAAAAATATTTAATTCATTTTAGAAGAAACCCGGTATAATTGGCTTAAAATGAGGGTTTTTATAGAATATTCACACTGGCGAATTAATATTCGACTTGTCTATTAAAAATTCTTTTGATAGATTATAAGGAGCGTGTTGTTTTTCCAAAATAATAAAAAATGTTTAGGGGGAAAAGTATGGGCTTATTAGAAACAGTCGTAGGCTTTCTAAATGATCTTTTATGGACGTACATTTTGATCGCCTCATTAATAATTCTTGGTTTATTTTTTAGTTTTAAAAGCAGGTTTGTCCAATTAAGATATTTCGGTGAAATGTTCAGAATATTGGGCGATAAAGCAATGGTATCTGCTAAAGGCAAAAGAGGGATTTCTTCCTTTCAGGCCTTCACTATTAGTGCAGCCTCCCGTGTAGGTACAGGTAATATTGCCGGTGTAGCAACTGCGATTGCTGCAGGGGGAGCTGGCGCTGTTTTTTGGATGTGGCTTATCGCATTTATTGGGGGAGCTTCTAGCTTCATTGAAAGTACTCTTGCTCAGATTTACAAAGTCAAAGATAAAGATGGGTTCCGCGGCGGGCCTGCCTACTATATGGAAAAAGGCCTTAACAAGCGTTGGATGGGAATCATCTTTGCTATCATTATTACTTTTTGCTTTGGGCTGGTTTTTAACTCTGTACAATCCAACACGATCTCCCTGGCCTTTAATGAAGCGTTTGGCACCAGCCGACTAACAATCGGAATTATATTGGCGGTATTAACGGCGGCTATCATTTTCGGTGGCGTTAAACGGATTGCGTATGTCTCTCAAGTCATTGTGCCGATCATGGCGGTTATATACTTAGCTGTGGCTATCATTATTGTCATCATGAACATCACAGAAATCCCTAATCTGATTGCCAGCATAGTCAAAGGTGCTTTTGGTATTGATCAGGCTGCAGGCGGAGCAATGGGTGCAGCAGTAATGATGGGTATAAAAAGGGGTCTTTTCTCAAATGAAGCAGGTATGGGTAGTGTACCAAATGCTGCGGCAACAGCAGCTGTTTCCCATCCTGTAAAACAAGGACTGATCCAAACCCTTGGGGTGTTTGTAGATACGATCTTAATTTGTTCTGCGACTGCTTTTATCATCCTGCTATCAGGTGATTATGCGAACTCTGATCTTACCGGCATAGAATTAACTCAGGCAGCCCTTAGCACACATGTTGGATCATGGGCACCTATTTTTATTGCAGTTGCTATTTTCTTATTTGCCTTTACTTCGGTTATTGGGAATTATTATTACGGCGAAACCAATATTGAATTTATTAAAGAGAGCCGCACTGCCCTGTTTACTTATCGCATAGCTGTAATCGGAATGGTGGTCTTCGGATCCGTAGTTGATTTAGCCATTGTTTGGAGCCTTGCTGATTTATTTATGGGCTTAATGGCGATCATTAACTTTATTGCGATTATATTGCTTGCTAAAGTTGCCTATGCAGCTCTGAATGATTATAAGGCACAGAGGAAGGCAGGAAAAGACCCTGTGTTTTATGCTGACTCCATTCCGGGCCTAAAAGGGATAGAATCTTGGGAAACGAAAGAAAGTGCTTTAAAAAAAGCAGCAAAATAAGTATTTAACAGCCTCTTATCCTATGGATAGGAGGTTTTTTGTCATTTTACATAGTATTTCCATAGTTGGGCAAGATAATAAAAAAATAGGGAGGGTACATAAATGAAGAAGGAATTGCTTTTTGCGTTTGCGGCGTTCTTTTTTATGTCTTTATCCGCCATAACCGGTGTATATGCAGGTGAACAAGACCAAAAGACTGTTACGCTGTCAAAAGATAAAGTGGATGTTACCGGTGATCAAAAGGCGGATACTGTCTATCTTAAGGGTGTTTATTATGAGGAAGGCGCTTCATTTTTAAAGGAAATATCACTCAAAGTTAAGGCTTCAGACGGAAAAACATATAAAGCGGAGCTTGAAGGGGGCTATGAACCTCAAATACAATTTGAAGATCTAAACCATGATTCCATAAATGATATGTATATAAGTATTCCTACTGGCGGAAGCGGCGGCTTGTCGAATTTTTATTTATTTACTTTAAAAGAATTTAAACTAATTGACCTGTCTGTTCCGGATCCTTTAGTAATTAATAGCCAATTTGAAAATGGCTACAAAGCTACTATCAGTATCCAGGATACGAAACAATCGTATACATTCGATTTACGGGACAGAGGTGAAGAGTACGAACGGCTCGGTCTGTATGTAAACGGCAAGCTAAGCGAGCCGACGGAGCTTATGGTTAATCCATATAGTACGCTGAAGATCATCCCTATAGAAGGGAAAAAGGGATTAATGGGAGTTCAAAGAATAAGCGGTGCATATAATGCAGATACCATTGCCTTTGCAGAGTCCTTTTGGCTTTATGAAGATGGAAAATGGGTATTAAAAGACACGAAAGTTATGAATATGAATTCCCGCAAGCGTTAAAGACTGGGCATTTGTCACGTTTTAGCATGGCCTCCATATACTGAACATAAGGATATTTGTATAGGGGGTCGCTTTATATGAGCAAATTTAATCCATCTAAGCTGTCTGTTAAATATTTGCCTCCTGCGACGGAATTCAGACCCGTAGACAGCAGGAAATATACACTTACACATTCGGATGCAACAGGAGAATTATTTTTGGCCATAGGCGGATCCTATGATTTTAATGCAGTTAATCCAAAATTCCGTGATGAAGTTTTTGCTGAATGGATACCTCAAATGGGGCAGTATGTGCTGAGCGGGAGGGTATATATCAGCGGCGGGGAATTCGATAAGCAATACGCAAAAATTAGGTTTCTCATTTACCAGAAAGAACTGGAGCTGGCACTAACAGCCATGGCCTATGGAGACCGGTCTTTTTATTCCAACTATCCATGGCTGCTTGATTCACCAATCTTTATATACTTTGAATCCGTTTATCCGGAATTCAGCAAGCTGATTTATTATGGAACTCCCAGAAAATATTTAAGTGCAGCATTGCAGCCAGTATGAAAATACACGTATAAGAACATTTGTTCTGTGGTGTGAAAAATGGCTCTAAACATAGCAGCAATTGGAAAACAAGTTGTATTTATTCATTAATGCAAAGGAGCGAATAGAATAATGAGGAATGAACAGGATAAAGAATTTGAATTGAGTTATGAATCTGATGGAGAGATGGGGGGAAAAACCAAAAGCCCTAGCAATAGTAAGAGGAACAATAAAGAAGAACGACATCAAGAGATGTTTTTTAATACTACACAGGATAGTGAATAAATTAATAAGTCGATCAGAATAGATAGTTTCATATAAAAATGTTATGTAAACTAGAGTAAAAAAGTATATGGTCAGGAGGGCGCTTGGATATCTGTGAATAGTGTTATCTAAGAAGAATTTACTGGAACATCGATTATGTTTTCGTAGCATCAGCTGAAATAAACAAACAAACAGCTCATAATCATTTAACTGCAATTATTTAAAGCCAAACTTTTCGTTTGCAGATTACATTAACATTTTAATAAATATAAGACTGTAAATTTTTATTCTGTCTCATTATCTTAAGTATACTTAGATAATGAGACAGAAATTCTATTGTTGCTTATAACTTCCTATAATATATATTATGTAAACTAGAAAAAATAAAAACAAACACGTGACTTAGTCCCCCAACTGTCCGCTGATGGGATTTCCCTACACTCTATACATAAACAATTATTCAATTTATCTTTACTTTTTAAGGGCAAATCACTATTTAATGCTTTGTTTTGTTTATATTAATAACCCTTACTAATTATCTCCTCAATTTTGGTCATCAAGCAAAAATAGTTATGAATTGTGAAACCACTGGTTTGTAAAATGTTCTGGTCATCCTGCCCTCTTCCCATTAAAAACCATTCTAAACGAATATATAATTTCTCTCCTCTAACTATGAAGACATCAACATTTTTCCTTTTGACATAATTCACATTACGATGTAAATTTGTATCATAGTATATTCAAATAATCAGATATACAATTTAACAAATATTAAAAAGGAAGGCTTGTAATGCAGCAAAAAAGGTTTTTTACTGGGAGATTCAGTGGTTATTCTTTACAGGGTTTTCAAAAAGATCTTCTGTCAGGTCTTGTTGTTGGTGTTATTGCAATTCCTTTAGGCATGGCGTTTGCTATCGCTTCCGGAGTGAAACCTGAATATGGAATTTATACAACCATTATTGCAGGTATACTTATTTCACTGTTCGGTGGTTCAAAATACCAAATTGGCGGGCCCACTGGTGCATTTATCCCCGTTTTGTTTGGAATTGTCATGACATATGGTTATGAAAATCTATTAATTGCAGGATTTCTGGCAGGAATTATATTATGTTTAATGGGGATTTTTCGCCTCGGCATTTTAATTAAATATATTCCCAGATCAGTTACGATTGGATTTACATCTGGAATTGCTGTTATCATTTTCGTCGGCCAAATAGCTAACTTTCTGGGGCTTACAGGTGTAGAAAAGCATGAATCATTTCTTAAAAATATGAGAGAAATTTTTATTCATTTTCATACACTTAATGTTTATAGTGTTTTAACAGCTGGAATATGTTTGATTACTCTCTTACTTACACCCAGATTTTTCTCGAAAATTCCCGGCTCTCTTTTAGGGCTGCTGTTTTCTACCCTTGCAGCAATGTTCTTTTATCCTAATCAGGTAGCAACAATAGGCTCGACATTCGGAGAAATTCCTAACTCCTTACCCCAGTTTGGTTTTCCGGACATCACTTTTGAAAAAATTCAGCTCTTAATCGGGCCTGCTTTAATTATCGCTTTACTTGGAGGCATCGAATCTTTATTATCAGCTGTAGTAGCGGACGGAATGACAAAAAGTAAGCATCATAGCAATCGTGAACTATTGGGCCAGGGAATTGCGAATATGATTACTCCTTTATTTGGCGGAATCCCTGCAACCGGAGCAATAGCCAGAACAGCAACAAATATTAAGAATGGTGCAGTTTCGCCTTTTTCCGGGATAATTCATGGAATGGTGGTTTTGATAATCTTAGTAGTCTTTGCACCCTTTGCTTCCAGCATCCCTTTAGCCAGTATGGCCCCAATTTTAATGGTTGTTGCCTGGAACATGAGTGAGAGAAAAGAATTTTATCATGTACTCAGGACTAAAACGGAAGATTCACTAATCTTAGTCGTGACATTTTTATTAACCATTTTTGTAAATCTTACGGTTGCTGTGGAAGCAGGTCTTATACTAGCCATCGTCTTATTTACCAAACGCATGAGTGATATGCTGATAACATCTAAATCACTGCCTGATCCTAAAAACAAACATGAGAAAATACAGATTCACATGGTGACAGATACTCATGACTGCCCTCAAATCAGTATTTATAGTGTTGAAGGTCCCCTGTTTTTTGGGGCTGCTCAAGCCTTTGAGCAATCTATTATGAAAACAATCCAAAATAAGCCAAGAGTGATATTATTAAGAATGGGAAAAGTTCCTTTTATGGATATAACGGGGGAATATTATTTTTCTGGTATCATAAAGGAGTTATCAAAGCATGGAGTTATACTCATCTCCGGCTTAAAGCCACAGCCTAAAAGTATGTTAAAAAAGACTGGTATATATGACTTTATTGGAGAAGAACATTTCTTTGAACATACTGGTGAATCAATAAATTTCGCACTTAAACACTTAAATACAGAACAGTGTTTTGGTTGCAGACATTTTGCATTTAGAGAGTGCGCGGCATTATCGTGTCAAAAAAGTGATATCGGACAATTAAGAAGTGTTGCAGAGTATCTTAATTAATGAAAGAGAGGCCAAGTAATTGAACCTTGAAATTCAGCAATTCAAAGCGGAATTTTTTAAAGCTCTTGCCCATCCATTAAGGATAAGGATTCTTGAATTATTAGCAGATGGAGATAAGAATGTAAATGAAATTCAAAGTCTTGTAGGGAGTGAAGGCTCTGCTGTTTCTCAGCAATTAACCGTGCTAAGAGCTAAAAACATTGTCACTGGTACGAAAAATGGAAATCGGGTTATCTATTCTTTAAGAGATCCCATGATTATTGAATTGCTTCATGTTGCACGGCAAATTTTCAACAATCATCTTGTCGATACAATAGAAATGTTAGATAAGTTTAATGATGATGATCATGATCATTCTGAACAGTCTTAGTTAAGGTTTTAGGAAAAATAATTGAAATCAGGTGAGTAAAATGTTAACGGGTTTACTAATTGTTGGGGTCTTAATTGTTTTGGTTGTATTATTCTTAAGTGTTATAACCACTTCCAAAGCATACACCTTTAAGCATACAGTGGATCCTTTAGAAAATAATCCACATTTATGCGAAGATAAAGAAAATAGTGACAAAAATGTTTAGATGATTGTTTCTTATCAAATATTTTTTGTTATGTACCCTTTTATATACTTTTTTAATGACAATGTCGAATTAGCTTTTCTCCGGCATTGAGATCATTATATTGACAATTTACTTATTAAATGAATGTAATTCAGAATATACTTATGAAGATCGAAGCCTATTTGTCTGCCCTGAATGTGCTCATGAGTGGTCTTTAAACTCAGAAACTGAAAATAGTGAAAATCAAAAAACAATTACAGACGCAAATGGAAATGTTTTAAATGATGGTGTTAATGTAACTGTAATCAAAGACCTTAAAGTAAAAGGAAGTTCATCTGTATTAAAAATAGGAACAAAAGTTAAAAATATACGTTTAGTGGACGGAGATCATGATATAGAATGTAAAATTGACGGTTTTGGAGCAATGAAATTAAAATCTGAATTTGTTAAGAAGGTTTAAGTTTCAAAATTTTTTCAGCTGTCCCCCATCGATGAACAAATGCCCACATTACAGTGGGCATTTGTTATATATTCAGTTTTACTGCTTTTTTTTCTCAAAACCAAGTTCATCTGCCATTTCAGTGAGCGCTGACAGGTTTTGGTTCTTAAAAGCATTGTTTAAATTTGATTTGTTTATGATCTGCTGCATGGGATGCGTATTGGCGCTGTGGTTTCGGCTGCGTGTAAATGCAACGGCTGCTGTGCTCAGCACTATGCTGATCAGTGATCCCCACAACCACCCCCAGTTGCTCTTCCTTTTTACGCCAAACATATTCATTATTGGCCTGCGCATATTCCCCATATTATTGAAAAGCGCTGAAATCCAGTTATTCAACTGCAAGCACTCCCTTATTTATAACCAATTTTGAAAGAGACGTTTTCTCTTCCGTTTCTTAATTTTCGCATATGGGAATGCAAATATGCTGGCAATTTTTTTGATGGTCTTATTAACTCCTGTTAAACAAATACTTCCCAAATACCCAGCAATAATCAGCAGACGAATCACATTTAAAAATTAAAAAAAGCCAAAATACACTTGTAATAGTAGTACAGAAAGAAGGTAAGAAAATGACAGTTGGAACTCAAGTAAAACAGACCATTGCAGGCTTAAAAAGCGCACAGGCAAGTCTTGAAACCTTTGCTCTTGCAACCGACAACCAAAATGCTAAGCAGATGTACCAAAGTGCTGCCCAGCAGACACAATCCATCATTGATAGCCTTGAACCAAGACTTAAGGAGATTCAGGAAGAAGAACCTCAATATAATCAGTAAATCAACTGGCTGGCTTTTGCCAGCCGCAGTTTTATATAAAAACTCTTATGAATGGTGTGAATTTCTAAATGACCATAGCTTCTGATGTCAGTCAATGTCTAGCAGCAATTCGTTCTATCGAAGCTCAATTATCCAGCCTTGCATTAACTTCAATGGACGAAGAAGCTAAACGTCTTTTTCATGAATCTATGCTGGAGGTAAGCGAAATAAAAAATGATTTGGAAAACAGAAAACAGGTTATTGAGTTTGAGGAGCCTCAATATAAACCAAATTAATCAAACATGGAGATGAAATTATGCCTGAGTGGCTGCTGATTGGTGCTCGTTCTATTTTGTACGCAGGTGTTCTACTTATCATTACTAAACTGATTGGAAAAAAACAAATTTCAGAGCTTTCTTTTTTTGAATATGTATCAGGAATCACCATCGGGAGTATAGCCGGTGAAATTATTATGGGCTTAGACAACCACTGGGCAAGCGGAATTCTTTCTATTATGATCTTTGGTCTTGTAACATTATTTGCTGATATTCTCTCCTTAAAGAGTAAAAGCTTCCGCGATTTCTTTGAAGGAAAAGGGACAATATTTATTAAAGATGGAAAGATACTGGAAGACAATTTAAAAAAAGAAAGATACTCTATTGATGATCTTTCCTCCCTGCTCCGCCAAAAAAATGTCTTTAAGGCAGCTGATGTTGAGTTTGCAGTTCTGGAGCCTCGTGGTGACCTTAGCATTATGCTGAAGAAGGAAAACCAGCCGCTCACTCCAAAAGATCTTCAATTGAACTTGCCTCAGGAAAAAGAACCGCAAACGGTTATTATGGATGGTAACATTCTAAACGATCCATTGGCCGAGTCAGGAAAAAGCAAAAAATGGCTGAAAGCTGAAATCGAAAAATTAGGCCTCACTCAGGAAAATATTTTTTGGGGTCAAATTAATTCTTTTGGCGAATTAACTGTGGATGTATATGATGATTCAATTAAGGTTCCTGCACCTCAACAGCGCCCTCTGCTTCTGGCCATGATTAAGAAGTGTGCAGCGGACCTGGAGGTATTTTCATTGCAGACTGATTCAAAAAGTGCACAGAAGATGTATGAAAAAAATACTGAAAAGCTGAATCAAATTATTCAGAAACTGACTCCGTACCTTAAGTGATTTTACCTTCCCTCCTGCTTTCCTCCGTCCATCAAAAAACAAACACCAGAAATTTGGTGTTTGTTTTTTAACATGTCCCTTTCCCTTCCTTTTTCCATACTATCTTTTGCATAATCAGAGCTGCGGCCGCTATTAATGCCACAAATAGTAAGCTTACAAAGAATCCAAATCGGATTGATTTTTCAAGCAGTGTCCCGCTGACCGCAGCCAAGATTAGGATCAATCCTAAAATGGCCAGGATCTTGCCAAATATTTTGTTCTCCAATATCCTCAGTGCTGAAATTATTATGAAAGACCAATTAAATAAAATCATGATGCCTGCAGCAGTGGTAATGTATTCATAGATTTTTCCCGGCAAAAGCAAAGCTGTTACAATTGATGCAACTAAGCCCGCAGTGGCGAGTATGAGCGATGGCAGCGGCAGGTCCTTCCATTTTTTTATTTTTTTTGAAAAGACATTTGGAGCATCACCATCATCGGCTAAAGTAACCAGCAATGCTGTTACCCCAAACAGTGAAGCTGTCATGGTAGAGAAGCCGGCAATGATTATGGCTGCATTAAAAACGTGCGGGAAAAAGGCCAGGTTGTAATGTTCCATGGCAGTAACAAACGGACTTTCTTTTTCATTAAATTCTCCATGTGAAGCCATGTAAACGGCTAAACCCAAAGAAATGACATAAATGATGACCAAAACAATCAGCATGATAATGCCGGCTTTCGGTGCGTCTTCTTTCTTTTTTAATCTTGTAGCCATGAGGCCGATTACTTCAATTCCACCGTATGCATAGAAAGCATAAATTAAAGATGACCAAAAGCCTGTAAAACCCTCTGGAAACCAGTCCTGTACAGAACCTGGAAATCCAGGATGATTCACATTTCCGTCCATCACACCAGCCAAAGCAGCAAAAGCCAGGATGATGAACATGATGATGGCAGCAGTCTTAATGACCGCAAATAGGTTTTCTGCCTTATCAAAGCCTTTGCTTCCTGTAAGAACTACAATAATTGAAAGAATGGCATAACCAGCTGCAAAAATCCAAAGCGGGACGTGTGGCAGCCAGAATCTTGTTAAGATGGAAAGTGCAGTTAACTGGCTTCCCATGATTAAAATATTTGAGCACCAGTAATTCCAGCCGCAGCTAAACCCTGCCCATTTCCCATAAGCTTTATTGGCATAATAGCAGAAAGATCCTTCCTGAGGGTCTTCTGCTGTCATCTTAGCTAAAAGATTATAGACTATATAAGTTCCAATAGCTGCTAATATAAATGAAATAACAATAGCGGGTCCGGTAATCTTGATTCCAATGGCAGACCCCAGAAAAAATCCGGTCCCGATGGTGCAGCCGACACCAATCAGTGATAATTGCCACCACTTTAAATCACCTGATTCACTTTCTTTCGAGGAATTTCCGCTTGGAAGAAAAAAATCCATGATGTACCTCCCTCTTTGCGTTGCAAACTGGCAAAAAAATAAGCCGATTCAGATGATGATCGGCTTCCGTTTTGGTGTCACTTGGAAATTTGCCATAATTCTTATTTCTTTTTCTCGGAAGTGTCGTTTTTTAACCCTGTAATAGATCTAAACAACTGTGTATTCATGCTCCCCTGAACAATATCCTCAAGGAAAAACTGCTCGATCAATTTTTTGTATTCCTCATCCTCAAACATCTTTTTATTTTGAAGCTCCATCTCGGCCAGACCTTCATATGTGGAAAGAAAAGCATATGTATGATCATCGCCTGATATGGGTGATAATAATTCGATTTTATGCTGGTAATTTTCGTTGCGGAAATTTTGTATCATTCTGAGGTTTTTAAGAGCTTCAACAAAGTTATCCTGCTTTAACTGAAAAGACTGATAAACAAAAACTGACATGATAATCCCCTTCCCAAGATTTCAGAACTTTTGATTCACAAAGTAAAATTCCAGGGACCTTATATATTTGGAAATGAAACTGCCCAGAGTTGTTCATTCCCGGATTGATTCCCTTCCTGTTTAGTTTGTTATTATTGTTAGAAAATATTCTTTGCTGATTTTCGGAAGCTTCCATAATGAATGAAAAAAGTTCCCTTTTATTGATTTTTTTCTCTGTAATTTTAGCAGGAGGAGTGCTAAAAATATTGAAGGGGCGATGTCCCATGAAAAATTATTAGGGAGCTGATTATATGCATACAGTTCAACATGGTTTACAGCAAGCAAATCAAGCGCGTCAGCTTGCACAGCAGCTGATCCAGCAGACACAGCAGGGAAGCCAGCAATACCGTATGATGCTTCAGCAGGAACAGCAGAATATCCAAATGCTTGAACAGATTCTGCAGCGTGAAAAGCAGGCTGCCCAATTAATCGAGCAAAGTCTGCATAGTCACGAGCTGGCCATCCAGCGCTGCCAGGAAGTTGTAAACATTTGCAATCAAATGCAGGGGCAGCTCACCGGGCCAGAAATGACCGCATTCCCGCAGCCATTTAATAATCAGCCTGGATCTCAATATAATTATGGAGGCACTTTTCGACAGCAATAAATAAAAAACAGCCCGAAAAATTCGGGCTGTTTCCAGATTACACCATAACCTTGCAGATATCATTCGTAAACTCCACAGGGTCGCTGATTGGAAGTCCTTCAATCAATAATGCCTGGTTATACAGGAGGTTTGTATATAGATCTAATTTTTCTTTATCATTTTCCAAAGAATTCTTTAAGGCTTGGAATACTTCATGATTTGGATTGATTTCAAGGACCTTGTTCGCTTTTACATTCTGATTATCTGGCATGCTGCTGAGCACCTTTTCCATTTCAATGGTGACTTCCCCATCTGCAGTCAGGCACACCGGATGGCTTTTTAGTCTTTTGGAAATACGAACATCTGTTACTTTTCCTGATAATATTTCCTTCATGGTGCTGAACAATTCTTTATTTTCTTTTTCTTCTGCCTCTGACGGCTTTTCTTCTTCATTCTCTATGCCGAGGTCACCGCTTGAGACCGACTTGAATTCCTTCTCTTTATAGGACATGAGCATTTTAATAGCGAACTCATCTATATCCTCTGTAAAGTACAGAATTTCATAACCCTTATCCGCCACAAGCTCGGTTTGCGGAAGCTTTTCGATTCTTTCATATGACTCTCCGGAAGCATAATAAATATATTTCTGATCATCCTTCATTCTGGATACATATTCATCAAGAGATGTTAAGGTCTTTTCTGTTGAAGAAAAGAACAGCAATAAATCCTGGAGCGTTTCCTTATGAGTTCCGAAATCGCTGTAAACACCATATTTTAATTGGCGTCCAAATGACTTATAAAATTGTTCATATTTTTCCCGCTCATTTTTCATCAGCTGCTGGAGTTCGTTTTTAATCTTTTTGCTGATATTTTTGGCAATTAGCTTAAGCTGGCGATCATGCTGAAGCATTTCCCTTGAAATGTTCAAGGATAAATCCTCAGAATCAACCATCCCTTTCACAAAACTGAAATAATCAGGCAAAAGGTCTCCGCACTTATTCATGATTAAAACGCCATTCGAATAAAGCTCCAGGCCTTTTTCATATTCTTTTGAGTAATAATCAAATGGAATATTTTCAGGAATATATAAAATCGCATTATAGCGGATGGTGCCATCCACATTAATATGGATATGCTTTACCGGCTTGTCAAAGCCATAATGCTTCTCCTTATAGAACTTTTCGTAATCTTCGTCTGTCAGCTCGCTTTTATTTTTGCGCCAAATTGGTACCATGCTGTTGATGGTCTGCTCTTCTGTTATTTCCTCAAACTCATTTTCAGCATCTTCTTTTGGTTTTCTGATGGTCACATCCATTTTAATAGGATAGCGGATGAAATCAGAATATTTTTTTATGATTGACTTTAAGCGGTACTCTTCAAGATACTCATCATAGCTTTCATCTTCTGTGTTCGCTTTGATTTTTAAAATAATCTCAGTGCCGATCGTGTCTTTTTCATATGGTTCAATTGTATAACCGTCAGCACCATGTGATTCCCATTTATACGCCTGATCACTGCCAAGTGCCCTGCTGATTACGGTTACCACATCAGCTGTCATGAAAGCAGCATAAAATCCTACTCCAAATTGGCCGATAATATCATGGCCATCTTTAATCTCATTTTCTTTCTTAAAAGCGAGCGAACCGCTTTTGGCAATGACACCCAGGTTGTTTTCCAGTTCCTCCTTTGTCATGCCGATGCCGGTATCTCTAATTGTTAAAGTCCTGTTATCTTTATCAGGAACGACTTTTATGTAGTAACTGTCTTTTTCAAACGTTAAGGAATCATCTGTAAGTGCTTTGTAGTAAATTTTATCGATCGCATCACTGCTATTGGAAATAAGCTCCCTCAGGAACACCTCTCTTTGAGAGTAAATGGAGTTAATCATCATTTCCAATAATCTCTTGGATTCTGCCTGAAACTGTTTCGTTTCCATGTTCGTCTCTCCCCCTAACATTTTGATACATTAGCATTTGAACCTTAAGAGTGCTAAACAATATTTTAATATCATATAAGCTAATATATGTCAATTAAGATGAATGAATTTTAGTATGAGATTTTCCCGGCACATTCCACAAGATTGCGAATGGTCTCTTTTAATTGCCGGGACAGCTGCTCTGGAGTCCATTTTGAATTCTGATTGTCCAGGTCTGATTGTATTAACAGCATCATCCAAATTGAAAAAACAGCTGAAAACAGATAATATTCCCGTTTGAATTGTTTCCTTTCAGAGGCCGGGATTCCAAGCTCATCACAATAACAATCCAGAATCATGTTTCGCAATGTACGGCCGCTTTCTCTAGGGAAATCAGGATGCGAAATATCGATTAAGTGATACAAATCCCAATAAGGGGTGTTTAAGTGGCAATGCTCCCAGTCCAGAACAACTGTTTTATCGTCCGCATAGCCGAAATTCCCCGTGTGTAAATCTCCGTGGCAAAGAACCTTCTTATCGGAAAAGGGATTATCGGTATATGCGTTGAAGATTATATTTCCTATGAGAGATGAAACATTATGTAACCTAAAAACAGCAAAAACCTTCTCTTTGTTTTTCAGTATATAGGCAGCCATTTCCTGAATAGGAGGTTTAGGACCCTTCAGCTGTGTATTGGAAATCCGCGCAATAGGGAAAGAATGCCATTTGGCCATTAATACGGTCAGCTTCAGGGCAATATCAGTATCAAATGTATGGTTAATGGTGCCAAGATCCTCTAAAATAATCCAATTACTGATTGGTTTGCTGTGAACGGAGTAAGACAGGATTTTAGGGTACTTTAGCGGGAGTTCTGCCAGTACATTTTCAAAAATCCATACTTCTTTTCCAAGCTGGGAATTGTTTGTCAGAGGCTTGAAAATATAGCTATTTGAAGCATCAATAAAAAAGCGCTCGACAAACCTGCCGTTCACTCCTTGATAGATATTCTCTCTTCTCAAAATATTTTGGTCATTTAAAGTCCCGTCTGCATTCACAATATTAGTAAACAAGCTGGCTCCCCCCTAATTAACAGCATCCTAAAATATATATCAATCTGCCTAGCTAAATAATACTGGATTTTTCAAGGCACAAAAAAAGTATCCTGTATAAGGATACTTTTCAAAGCAGAGTGAATTCATAGCCCTTATCCCGGATTTCAGCAATTAAACCAGGGAGGGCTTCTGCAGTCTGGGGTAATTCATGCAATAGGATGATTGCTCCATCTTCCAGGTTCTCAATAACGTTTCTGATTATTTGTTCAGGCTCTTCTTTAAGCTCCCAGTCCATCGACGAGATTCTCCACAATATGGTGGAGAGCCCCAGCTCTTTCGCTGCAGCAATGGTATGCTCATTATACTGTCCATATGGGGGCCTGAATAGCTTCACTTCATGACCTGTGATGGATTCGATCTTTAATTTGCTTGTCCTTAGATCCCGGAATTGTTCAGCCGGAGTTAACTTAACGAGATTGGAATGCTTGGAAGAGTGTGTTCCAATCTGATGTCCTTCTTCCAGGACTCTCTTCCATGGACGTCCAGCGTATAAAAGCCGTGATTGCCAGAAGAAAACAGCAGGAACCTTTTCAGCCTTCAATATTTCCAGTATTTCCGGAAGAACTCTTGCCGGCCCATCGTCAAAAGTCAGCGTCACTGTTTTCTTAGATGATTGACCGGAATTAAATAATTGGATGTCAGGGTCGTTCGAAACGTACACGACGTTCGAGCTATCCACTATTCATGGACAATTGGCCATTTTTCTGCCTCCTCTCCTTAAGTTGATGGGATATATGATTTTTCGTAATAACTTTCTGCATCGTATGTAAATACATACATATCATCTGTAAACTGCTCTGGTTTGCCATCAAAAACGACTTCCCCATCTTTTAAGGCAATAATCCTGGTAGCATAGCGTTTAGCCAATTGAACATCATGGACATTAATGGTGGTTTGGAGACCATGCCGATCATGCATCTCCTTCAGCAGGCTGAAGATCCGGTCTGAAGTTCCCGGATCCAGGCTGGCAACTGGCTCGTCTCCCAGCAGGAACCTTGGCTTTTGAAGGAGAGCCCTTGCAATGCCGACTCTCTGTTTCTGCCCTCCGCTAAGCTGTTCAACCCTGCGTTCGGCATAGTCGGCTAAGCCAACTTCTGCAATGACCTGTTTAGCCCGAGTCTTTTCTTCCTCCGTAAACCACCCAATGAGATTCTTAAAGCTGCTTCTGTAGCCGAACATGCCTGTCAGAACATTCTGCAGGACAGTCAATCTCGGAACTAAATTAAAATGCTGAAAGATCATTCCCATCTCCCTGCGGATTTTCCGAAGCTGTTCATCACTAAGTGCGGAAAAGGATTGGCCATCCCAGATGATTTCCCCTGACGTAGGTGACTGGAGGCTATTTAAACAGCGGATCAGAGTGGATTTTCCGGCCCCGCTTTTACCCAGGACACACACAAAATCTCCAGGGTGTATCGTCAGATTTATTGAATTAAGCGCGTTATGCTTCATGCCGGGATAACGGACAGTTATATTTCGAATTTCAAGCATTTCCTGCCTCCTTTATATCACTCGGTTTCTGACATAGCTTCCGAAAAGGTCCACTAGAATAACAATGATCATTATCACCAGGACATCGAGCGAAACGGAATTGTATTGGAAGGTTTTAAAATCATTAAAAAGTCTTTGGCCGATTCCTCCCCCGCCAATGAAGCCTAGGATAAGGGAAGTCCTTATGGCAACCTCAAAACGGTAAAAGTAATTTGATAATACATTTGGCCATATTTGAGGCAGGATGCTGAACAGGGATGCAAACCAGCTTTTTGCCCCAACTGCCTTCATGGCTTCCTGAGGGCCGGGATCAGAGGCTTCAATGAGCTCAGAGATCAATTTTCCCAGAACTCCAATGTTATGAAACATAATGGCCAGGACAGCCGGAAAAGGACCAAGTCCTAAAGCCGTCAAAAGAATCAAACCAAAAACAATTTCAGGAATGGAACGGACAAAGCTGAGGCCGACTCTGGTTATATGGTAAACAAATTTTGAGCCGGATGTGTTTTTAGCGGCCATAAAGCTTAAGGGAAGTCCGATAATAAGACCGAAAAAGCTTCCCAGAAAAGCCATAGCCAATGTTTCCAGACTGTCTTCAAGGATCCTTGGAAGGAGAGAAAAATCCATCGGGAACCAATGGGACAGAAAGTCTATCATATTCCGGAAGTCCTTGAATTTCGATAAATCGAATTCCGTTAGCCTCATACTTAGATAAACAAATAAAACCAACACCAAATATGTTAGTATGCTGCGTCTTTTAAACCACAATCTTATCAGCCCTATTCTTTAATAAGTCCCTCTTTTAGGGCAGCCTGGCGGATGCTTTCATAATCTTTGTTGCTTGCTTCTGTAAATCCGCTTGCTCCGAATGCATCCAGAATTTCCGGATCTTCAATCGCAAGAAACGCTTCTTTTAGTGCTTTAATTGTTTCTTCATCTGTGTTTTCATGTACAGCCCAAGGGTATTGGAAAAGCTTCTCTGATTTCCAGATCGTTTTAATTTGATCTCCGTCTACTTTTCCTGAATCCACTAATTGATTATAAATGGCGCTGTCGACCGCACCTGCATCCACCTGTTTATTTTGAACTGCCAATGCAGTAGCATCATGTGAGCCGGTAAATCGGACGCTTTTAAAGCTGTGATCATCCTCTGATTTGTACACTTCACGGTCCTTCAATTCAATGGAAGGGATAAGAGATCCTGAAGTTGAATTGATATCACCGAAGGCAAAGTCCGTTTCATTGCTATTTTTAAGTAAATCTTCAAGTGAATTCCAAGGGTTGTCTTTGTGGGTAATGATATATGAATAATAGAATGGCTCTCCATCAATCAGCTGTGTAATGATGGCTTTTGCACCGCTCTTCTCATGGGCAACTACATATGTTAAAGGACCGAAATAGGCCATATCAATTTTATCGTAGTTCATGGCTTCGACTACGCCGTTATAATCCGGATAAACTTCAACAGCAACCTTCCGATCGAGTTTTTCCGATAATGTTGACTGCAGTTTCTCCATGGCAGCTTCCATTGATCCCTCTGTTTGAACGGGGATGACTCCAATGGTGAAGGTTTCTTTCGATTGTTCTTTTGCATTTTTATCTGTGTTTTTTGTTTCATTGCCACTGCAGGCTGACAGAAGCATCAGTGAAAAGATAGTTATGAGCATTAAGAATTTTTTCATGTTTGCACTTCCTTGTTTTGTTTTTAGTGAAGGTAAAAAAGGACTCTTTGCGAGTCCTTTTTTAGATAACAGTAATCCTTCCGGGATTCTGTTCTGTGACTGTCCCTATGATGGAAGCCCATTCTACTCCTTTTGACTTAAGGTCATTCAGGAGTGGTTCAGCTTCTGATTCAGGAACGGTTATTAAAAGTCCTCCTGATGTTATAGCATCACAAAGAATCACTTGGTCAACATCATCAATATTTTCGTATTGAATTCGTCCGGATAGCCATTTATGATTCTTTTTAGAACCGCCAGGAATTATATTCTGTTCAGCAAGCTCTCTTGTTTTTGGAAGGACTGGAACAGCTTTTCTTTCAATCGTTATCCCTGTGCCGCTTCCTTCCGCAATCTCCATGGCATGTCCCAGAAGGCCAAAACCGGTAATGTCTGTGCAGGCATTAACCTGGTAGTTATCCATAGCCTCTGCTGCCTCTTTATTTAGAGCAGCCATGACTTCCATCACACAGTCAATGCCTTCCTGTTCCAGCATGTCCCTTTTTATCGCTTGAGTAAGGATGCCTACGCCAATCGGCTTGGTTAAAATCAGCTTGTCACCAGGCTTGGCCGAAGCATTGGTTCTCACCCGTTCAGGATGTACGGTTCCAGTAACAGATAAGCCGAATTTTGGCTCCTGGTCGTCAATGGAGTGCCCCCCTACTAATACAGCACCTGATTCTTTCACTTTGTCTGACGCACCAGCCAGAATGTCTGCAAGTATACTTTTATCCAATTTGCTGATCGGGAAACCTACAATATTCATGACAGTTATAGGCTTTCCGCCCATAGCGTAAATATCACTAAGCGAATTGGCTGCAGCAATTTGGCCGAACATGTACGGATCATCAACGATAGGTGTAAAGAAATCCAGTGTCTGCACAAGGGCAGTTTCATCATTTATTTTATATACGCCTGCATCATCTGATGTATCCAATCCTACCAGGAGGTTTGGGTCAGGTACAGACTTTGGCAAATGACGCAGAACCTGCGCCAGGTCCTCAGGACCAATTTTGCATCCTCAGCCGCCTTTTGTTGATAAAGAAGTCAGTTTTACGATTTCTTCTCTCGACATATTTCTCTCTCCTTGCCTATTCATTGTTTACTTGGGGATTTTTCTAAGATGGTTTCGTAAATTTTCTGAAGTATTTTGGCTTCATATTCTGAAGAATGACTGTCCTCAATGTAAAGTTTGGCAGCATGCCCCAATTTAATCCTCAATTCGTTATTATTCACTAGTTTGTCTGCATTATCAAGGAATTCGACCGGATTAGTGTAGATTAAACCGGTTTCCTGATGCGATATGATATTCCTGTTTCCCAGGTTATTGGCGGCAAGAACTGGAAGTTTATAATTCATTGCTTCTAAAATGGCAGCAGGCTGGCCTTCAGAATGGGATGTGTTCAATACGGCATCAGCTTGTCTGTATAGCTCTCCCATATGGTGATGCGGGATTTGGCCAAAATATTGAACCCATTCTTTATTTCTTTCAGTAAGGGTCTTTACGATATTTCCCTCTTCTTCTTCAATAACAGGCCCCGCCAGCCAAAGACGGATGCGGGGATTCTTTTCATATAGCACTTTAAGTTTTTCGATGGCAAAAGGAATATTCTTCACCTTACGGATTCCTGCCGGCAGCAAAAATACAAAAGTGCCGTGTTCTTTTTTATAATCCGCTCCAGCTTTCGAAAATATTACAGTGCCCTGATGGATCACGCTAATTTTATTTTTTGCTTCAGGTATTTCACCTGCTAGGACTAACTTAGCCTCTTCATCAAATACATGAATAGCTTCCGCATTGGTAATAGTTTGAATGACTTCGGCTTTCTTCTCCGGATTATGAAGGTCGATATTTAAATCCGTGCCGGTCATGGTTACGACATATCTTTCAGGTTTTTCACCTAGCCCCTTCATAAAATGGCCAAACCGATAAGCATTAAAGCCATGAACGATATCGGCTTTTGGCAGGCTGGATAATTTGCAGCTGTCTGTGATATTAATAATTTCAGTCTCAATGCCCAGCTTATTAAGGCCATCAGATATACGCTGCACAGTTACGGTATTTCCTCTTGCCTGATGAAAATTCGGGCTTGCCAGAAGTACTTTCATCCTTTCATCCTTCACAATTATATTTGTACGATCTTCGTGTTAATTAAAGTTTGCATCAATTATTGCAGGAATATTTCATCCTGTCCATTAATGTATTTCAGGTGATGCACTTTTAGTTATAACTGTAAAAAAGCCTGTTTCTTTATTAAGAAACAGGCCCATTCTCTATTCGTTTCCAAATTCTTCTACAAGCTCTCTGAATTTCTGAAGTGAGTTTTCAATTGGATATGGGGAAGTCAGATCCACTCCAGTCTTCTTTAACAGCTCCAGCGGATAATCAGAGCTTCCGCTTTTTAAGAACTCCAGATAGCTCTGCAGTGTTTCTTTGTCCCCTTCAAGAATTTTCGCTGCTAAATGAATGGCAGACGCAAATCCGGTAGCATATTTATACACATAAAATGGACGGTAAAAATGAGGGATCCTGGACCAGCCGAATTTTACTTCTTCATCAAAAACAATTTCATCCCCATTATACTCGCGGAATAAACGTTCATAGATTCCGCTGAATACTTCGGCGTTAAGCGGTTCTCCCTTTTCCGCTAATTCATGGGTTTTCATCTCAAACTCAGCAAACATGACCTGGGTGAAGAAGGTTCCTTTAAACTGATCAATAAAATGATTAAGGAGATGCCTGCGGACACTTTTATCCTTTTCTGTGTCCAGCAAATAATGAATCAGGAGCACTTCGTTGACTGTTGAAGCCACTTCCGCCACAAAGATGCTATAACGGGCTGTAATCTGCGGCTGGTGCTGTGAGCTCAGCTTGCTGTGGACACCATGCCCGCATTCATGAGCAAGTGTAAAAAGGCTGTCCAGATCATCCCGGTGATTCAGAAGGATATAAGGATGAACTCCGTAAATGCCAAGGTTATATGCCCCTGACCGCTTCCCTGGAGTTTCACGCACATCAATATAGCGGCCTGACTTAAACTCCTTCAGAATAGTAATATAATCTTTACCAAGAGGCTCGAGCGCATTACACATTGTGTCATAAGCTTCATCATAGGACATTTCAGGTTTAACTCCCTTTACTAAAGGAACACTCAAATCGTATTGCCTCAGCTCGTCAAGTCCGAGCAGTTCCTTGCGGATTGCAGTATACCGATGCATCGCCCCAATATTCTCTTTAGTCGTCTCAATTAAATTTACATACACTTCCTTTGGCACTTTATCACCGAATAATCCCTTTTCAAGGGCTGAAGGATAATTCCGGATTCTGGCCGTGGTCACATTGTTTTTAATTGCGGCAGAAAGGGTGGATGCAATGGAATTCTTCAGCTGCACATAAGGCTTGTAATAGGACTTATATGCCTCTTTCCTCTTTTCCCGGTCATCCTCTTCCATAATTTTCGCATACATGCCGC
Source organism: Cytobacillus sp. GQ23 (assembly GCF_059758675.1). Lineage (NCBI taxonomy): Bacteria > Bacillati > Bacillota > Bacilli > Caryophanales > Bacillaceae > Cytobacillus > Cytobacillus sp. GQ23. The sequence continues at coordinate 50,132 of NZ_JCAXER010000018.1, read as the reverse complement.
GTGTCAGTTCCACTTTTTCGCCATCATCATTTGTGACATCGCCAAACTTTATGTCTGCATTATTCATCATTCCAAATGTATGACTGGGAACTGAAAGTGCCTCCCCAAGCTGAGAGAGGATTTCTTCTTGGTCTTTATTAAGGACGTGCGGCTTATAGCGGAAGGATTCAAGCAAATCCTCCTCAAAGTATTTCAAACCCTTTTCCTCAGCAATATAGCCCTTAAGAGTATCTTCATCCAGGCTTAAGAGAAAAGGCATAAAAAATGATGTGGATGAACTGACTTTAACGCTTAATTGCTTGGCCCTGTCTACATAGGCCTGCGATTCTGTCACCCGTGTGTCCTCATCGGTTTTCAGCATCGCATATGCATACAGCTTATTAAATATGTAAGAGAGTTTTTCTTTCTTTTCAAGGTATTGATAAAGGGAATGACCATCATGGATTTGCCCATCGAAGGTCTTCAGCTTATCGGCCAGTTGTCCAATCTGCCTGTAATCTTCTTCCCATTTTTCCATGCTTGGGTATATGTCTTCCAGATTCCATTTTTCATACAGCGGAACGTCATTTCTGTCTTTGTATGTCTTCATCTTATTACTCCTTTGCAGCATACTGTTGTTTTATTAGGCTTAGGCTGTTTTCGTGAAGTTTGTTGCTTTTACATAACTGAGTATAAATTGCTGAGTAGATTTTCGCTGTGGGCACTTTACTCCTGCCTGCGGGAGGCTTGCATTCCTCCTCCCGGGTTCACTGCGTGCCTTTCGCTGCAATCAACGGGCAGAACTCAAAAACAAACAACTCTCTTAAAAAAACAGCCTTTTTTATTAACTATATTCAAAAGTTATCTCAAAAACCCTTCCACATTTTTGATTTTATCACTTATGGCCATTAAAATAATGATGAAAGGATGTGGACGGATTGGCCATTACTTTGCCTCATATAGAAGACTCAAACAATACTCCATATTTCCCTCCAGTGGGTCATTTTGAAACGTTTCAGGACGATGCCCATTATGAAGAAAAAGTCAGGGAATGGGGATTATCGACTACAAGGGAAGTAAAAAAGGAATTCTGGTATAAAGAAAAAACACAGCAGCGTCTAGTAACCGTTAAAGGTTATCAGACATACGGCGAAACGGGCGATTATTATACACTCATTATCGAGTTTCAGGATGGAAATCTGAGCTGTATCCACCCTGCTTACCTTAAAGAAATGCAGTCTCCAAGCTTTGGAAAAGCACTGGCTGCTGATTTTGGGGATATCTCCTCACTTGCTTCTGAAAAGGAAGATACAAAAGAAGAGAGTGTCAAAACTGAAAAAATAACAAAGAAATCTGCTGAAACCAGCAAAAGTGATAAACCGGTAGCCAAAAAAGCCAAAAAGGAAAAACAGCCTGCATTGGAATTGCCGGCAGATAAGGTTCATTTTACTGCTAAAGTTAAGCAGCTTGCCCTGAGCTGGAATCACTTCAATGAAGCCAATGATGAAGTTATCATACTTGAAGATCTTGTCATTCAGGAGGATGAATCAATAGAGGTAGGGCTAGGCTGGTGCTCTCATTCAAAAACATTAAAGAAATTTGAACTTCAGCCAGGTGATGAACTCGAATTTGATGGGAAAATCGTTAAAAAGAAATTACCTAAAGGAAAAGACTGTGACGAGGAATTCATTATCGAAGAACCTGTTCAATATAAGGTAAATAATCCATCTAAAATCCAAAAAAGCTAAAGAGCGCAGGGCTCTTAGCTTTTTTGGATTACGAAAGAATCCTTTTCTCTCCCTCGATTTTCTGGATTGGGCTGATGTTTTGTGTGAATTCAAGGGTTCCTGCATAGCGCCCGTTTTCATCCCGTACGGCAAAATAACGGATATAAACATATTTATCTTTGAACTTGATCCAGAAGTCCTCAGAGTTTTTCCGGCCTTCCCTGAAATCCTTCAGCAACTCCTCCACAACATGGACACTGCGGGGCGGATGGCAATTCTGTACGGTTCGCCCTATCACGGCTTTGGTCCTGGCAAAGATTCTTTCCTTACCATGGGAGAAGTAGCGGACAACGTCATCATGATCAATAAAGGTGATATCGACAGGCAAGTGATTGAATAAGAGCTCCAGCTGCTTTAAGGACAAGACGCCAGTTTCCATTTTGATATAGCCTTTTGATAGTGCATTTCCCTTAATCTCTTTCCGTTCAGGCTTCCATTCCATTTCAGGGCCGTCCAGACAGAAGCCAATTTCGCCGCTTTCATGGGCAATCTTTACCCATTCATCTTCTGTAAGGTTTTTTAAAGCCATAGGGAAAAGAATATTTTCCTCTCTGTAAATCATGGCACTAATTTCATTGAAAACGAAACGGACTGCATGGATGACCCTTTGCTTCTCCTCCCCCTTGTAATGGGTGAGAAGATTCTTGGCTTCCTTGATGCCGTCCCTGATAAAGTCATCGATGCTCCACATATTATTTGTTGGACCATATATTCCGTACTTCTCCAGATAAGGAAAAAGCAGATTTTCCTTCCGGCTATAGTGCTTATCAAGGTCAAGAAGCAGGATGCAGTCTTCTAATAATGCATATACATTTTCTTCATCATCGTCCTGGATGAATGCCACGAGATGAACCTTAACATTTTCTTTCAGGTGCTTATCAATTGCTTTATTTTCACGTTTGAACGTATGAATGGGATGTCCCGGCTGTTCTTCCGGTTTAGTACGGGGATCAGCTTCATCATAAGCATGATTAGAATGGCTGTGCTGATCCGGAATCTCACGGTTATTAATTAATTCGCTCACTGTAGAATTCCTCCTCCTTCATTCCTTATTCAAGGCTTTTACTAGTGCTTATAAGGAATGTATCATGCTGGAAAAGTTCGTAATGTGATGGGAATCATATGCTGATAAAAAGTTATTTGATTTTTGCCGGAATGAAATGTGAGCAATAAATTACCACCCCCTCCATGTTCCCTTTTTTGTTACACTTTTAAGGGATCGAAAGATGGAGGTTTACTGGCAGTGAAGAGAAAATATCAAGTTTTGATTATGATTGCTATTATTTTTTGCGGCGGGTTTGCAGCCGGCATTTTTTATACAAAAAGTACAAACGGGACACAGACTCTTAACCAGCCTTTACTGGTTTCAAACTCGCATAAACTTCCAGCCAAAAAAGAAATTCCGGAAGTTTCAGAGAATCCCGAAAGAGTACTGATGGGTTACGTCCAGGATTATCGCGATCCTGCTTCGATCGATTATTCAAATTTGTCACATGTCCTATTTTCTTTTATTCATCCAGAGAAGGACGGAAGCATTTCTTTTAATGGTGAGACGGCAAGGAACAATCTGGAGAGAATGGTGTCGATTGCTCATAAGCATAATGTAAAGGCATTCCTTGCTGTAGGCGGCTGGTTTCATGTCAATGGCGGAGAATCCTATGATTATTTTAAACAGGCAATAACGGATGAATCCTCAAGAAACAGGCTGATAACAGAACTCTCAGGACTGGTTCAAAAGGAAAACCTTGACGGGATTGATATTGATTTTGAGCATCCGCGTTCAACAGATGATGCAAGATTCCTGGCTGTTTTTATCAATCAGCTGAGTGAAGTGCTCCATGCAAACGGCAAGCAGCTGTCGGTTGCGGTTCATGCCAAGGTTCATAGTATAACAGGTACAGAGAGCGGTTATGTTGTGTATGAGCCAGATATGTTTAGAAAGGCAGATTATGTGAACATCATGGCATATGACGGCCAATGGGATGGCGGATACAATGCTGCAAATCTTTCTCCCTATTCCTTTACGGAGAATATCGTAAATTATTGGGGCCGCCTCCTTGATTCACAAGGAATCCCCAAGGATAAACTTGTTCTGGGTGTTCCACTTTATGCTCAGCCGGAGGATCCTGCCGTTAAGCCGGTATCTTATCAGGCTGTTATAAACAATAATCCTGAAAATGCAGCAAAAGATATGATCAGCATGAATGGTGTCAGCTATTACTATAATGGATCCGCAACAATGAAAAAGAAAACTGCCCTGGCTTTAAAGCACGGTTTCGGCGGAATGATGCTCTGGGAGGCTGGCCTGGATGCAAAGGGGAAATACAGCCTTACTAGAACGATTGCTGAGGTTCTTCAAAACACAGAAGAACCTGTAAGGTATTATTCTGTGATTCATACAAAATGAGAAAGGAGCAGGGATTATCCCCTGCTCCTTTTCATGAAAGCAGAAACTCTCTAATCTCTTCACGTCTATCCTGGTAGACCTTCTCCCCAAGCATTTTCAATTCTTCTACAAACTTTATTTCATCAAATGGCATTTCTTCACCAAGCTCTTCATTAATGCGCAGATAATTCTCTCCAAGGAGATGCCTGCAATGATAGGTCACAGATTCGGAGGATAAATGAAGAGCGAGGTCCAATAGCTTTGGCGTCACCTTCATGGACGGAAGCTGAAAAGGAAGCCAATGCTTGACCCCCCAATATTTATTATCATCAATCGTAAAGTCAATTTTTTGGAGGCCGGTTCCAAGCGAAAGGATTTTTATCTTTCCAAATTCCACTTTAAAGTGGTGCATAGCTTCCGTAATGCAGACCAATGATGGATTATTTGCCCAAAGCCCTCCGTCTATGGATAAATAACTGTTGCTGATGTTGTTTGGCGGGAAATAGACAGGCGCCGAACAGGAGGAAAGAACGGCGTCCCAAAGCTTCATTGACAGGCTTTCATTGCCTGAGGCGCCGTAATTGGAACGGTGGACAAATGGCTTTCCATGTGTCACATCGACTGCTGGAATCAAAAGCGGTTTTTTTATATCGGATAGCTCGATTTCGCCAAAGGCTTTCCGGAAAAAACGCCGCAGATATTTATCACTATATACGCTTTTAAAAAGGCCAACCTTAGCCTGTTTGACAAAAACTTTTTTCCCGAATGTTTCGTAACCTTTCAGGACTTCCCTCATATCTTTTTTCAGAATCAGTGAAGAGGCTATGATCGATCCGGTGCTCGTGCCTGCAATTATATCAAAATAGTCGCCTGCAGGCTGTTTCAGTTCTTCTTCGAGAGCTTTCAAAATGCTTACGGCAAAAACACCCCGTATTCCGCCGCCATCAATGCATAATATTTTCATTGGATCACCTGCAGTTTCCCTAATCGTTCTCTAGAAGATTGGCGTATGTAAAAGAGAGAAGGATCTTTCCTTCTCTCTTATTCCTCTTGTATCATTTCATCGAAAACGGCAGATACTTTGTTAAATTCATCGTCGTTATCAATGGGTGTAAAGTCGCCTTCCTCATCCAGTTTTAAGAAGAACACGTCAATATCTTCTTCTGTGTCTTCCTCAAGGTCTTCTACAAAGCTGACAGCAGCATATTGATTGCCATCAACCTCTGCCGATGCGAGGACCTCCACTTCCATTTCCTGATCATTCTCATCACTGATTGTAAAAACTTCTCCGACTTCTATTTTGTCCATTTATTAATCTCCTCTCCATATTAGGTTCTTTCTATATTTTCCCGTTTTAGAGGAATTTCATGCCTAAAATAGAAAAAGGATCGGCTTTACGGTGCCGACCCTTACTTTGGAGATTATTTAATTCCTGCTGCCTCTTTTTTTTCCACTTTTACACTCCATCCAAATGGATCCGGTTCAGTTCCTTTTTGAATGCCTGTCAGTTTATCATATATTTTCTTGGACAATTCCCCGGTCTTCCCTTCATTGATTTCAATGATCTTGTTGTCCCAGAAAAATTCGCCAATTGGAGAAATTACAGCAGCCGTGCCTGTTCCAAAAGCTTCTTCCAGCTGGCCATCCGCATGTGCCTGGTAGATCTCCTCTATGGAAATTCTTCTTTCCGACACCGGCACATTCCAGTATTTAAGTAACTCAAGTACAGAATTTCGCGTGATTCCTTCCAGGATACTTCCATTTAGCTCTGGGGTAACAACTTCTCCGTTAATTTTGAAGAAAATGTTCATGCTTCCCACTTCTTCAATATATTTATTTTCTTTGCCGTCCAGCCATAGAACCTGCGAATATCCCGTTAAGCCAGCAAGCTCCTGTGCTTTTAGACTCGCTGCATAGTTTCCTCCAGTTTTAGCTGTACCTGTTCCTCCTTTTACTGCACGGACATATTCGTTTTGGACAGCAATTTTAACAGGATTGATGCCTTCTTTATAATAAGCGCCGACAGGAGAAAGAATAATGATGAATTTGTATCTCTTTGATGGGGCCACTCCAAGATAAGGCTCTGTAGAAATGACAAATGGCCTGATATAAAGTGAAGTTCCTTCAACATTCGGAATCCAGTCACGGTCAACTGAAATTAATTCTTTTAAGGCATAAAGAGCAAGCTCTTCATCAATTTCTGGAATACATAACCTGGAGTTTGATTGATTCAGTCTTTCCATATTCTTTTCGGGACGGAAGAGCAGCACCTCATTATCAATGGTAAGATAGGCTTTTAACCCTTCGAAGACACTCTGCCCATAATGGAAAATCATTGCAGCTGGATCGAGAGAAAGCGGCTGGTAAGGAACAATTCTTGGGTCATGCCATCCCCGTCCGGCAGTATAATCCATTTCAAACATATGATCCGTAAAATTCTTGCCAAACACCAGGTTATCAAATGCAGGTTTTTGTTTTTTCTCAGGTGTGTGGTTGATTTCAATTTTAAATTCTGACATTTTCAAAACTCCCTATCTGTAGATGATTTAAAAACCTTATTCCTGCTTTACGTGCTGCTCTTAAAAGAGGGTAAATAAAAACGCCCAGTCATCCTCCGAGCGTGGACGAAAGGGCTTGCTTCCCGGCAACAACCAATATGGATGTTAAACAGCTGAAGTTATTGATAAAGACTCCTATACTGTTTTTGTTCAGGTTGCCTTTCGCTCTTTTCTACTTCAAGGCAGTAGTGCAGTTCTTTGTTAAAGATTATATAAGTTTTTCTAATATTATGATATTCTCCTATTTAATTGTCAATACGAATTGACAATTTGGTGTTCTATCCCTGTTCGGAAATGATGATCTTGCCTTCATAGTGATGGAAGAAATAAAGAAAATGAAAAAGGACAGCTAAAGCCTTAATAGGCTGCTGTCTTTTTTCATAAGGCAGATTTTACTTAAACCAGCCCTTCTCTTTCGACTGGGTTATGGCTTCTATCCTGTTCGTTACTTCGAGCTTATCAAGAATAGCAGAGATATAGTTACGGACAGTTCCTGTTTTAATGCTGAGCTGGGCGGCAATTTCTTTCGTGTTTTTGCCTACAGCAATCAGCTCCAGCACCTCTTTTTCACGATCTGTCAGAGGATTTTCTTCGCCATAGACATCATCCATTAATTCAGGGGCATAGATGCGCTTTCCTTTGAGAACGTTTCTGATAGAGCTGGCCAGCTCCTCACTTGGGCTGTCTTTTAATAGGTACCCTCTTACCCCAGCCTTTAGGGCCCGCTGGAAATAGCCTGACCTCGCGAAGGTTGTCAGAATAATAACTTTGCAGCCGGTGTCTCTTAATTCTTCAGCTGCTTCCAGGCCGCTTTTTTCCGGCATCTCAATATCCATGATGCATACATCCGGTTTAAGAGTTTTGACGAGGGATATGGCTTCTTTTCCATTCGAAGCTTTCCCAATGACCTCCATATCATCTTCGAGATTTAGCAGAGATCCTAAAGCACCCAGCACCATCCGCTGATCTTCAGCTATGACGATCTTTATCATGCCCTCTCCTCCTTGTTTGGTTCCTTCACGACTGTAGGTACTCTCATTATAATCGTTGTTCCATTCTCAGATACAATATCAAGGCTTCCATTGACAAAATCCAGCCGCTCCCCTAAGCCAAGAAGACCGGATCCCTTGCCTACATCTGTAGAGGGGTTCATGCCGACTCCGTTATCCTGGACAGTAATTCTGACTTCATTCCAGGTTTGTTCGATATTGATGCGGCATTCTGTCGCCTTGCTGTGTTTTACTACATTTGTTATAGCCTCTTTCATGCACATGCTTAAAATATTCTCAAGGAACAGGGATACATTCTTTAATTTGATATCTTCTTCCCCGATGAATTCGATAGAAGCAGCCTTTAAAATTTGCTTAACAAGGATAATTTCTTCCTTCAGCCTGATTCCCCTCATCTGGGAAACCATTTTTCTAACTTCATTTAATGCTGTTCTGGCTGTTTGCTGAACATCTATAAGCTCTTCTTTTGCCTGATCAGGATCTTTATTGATGAGCTTCCTGGCCAGATCGCTTTTTAATCCGATAAGAGACAATTTTTGTCCGAGTGTATCATGAAGATCCCGTGCAATCCGCTGCCTCTCCTCCTGCTTGACCAGGTCCGCAATCCTTTTGTTGGCATCCTCAAGCTGTTCCTCAAGCTTTTCCTGCTTTTTCTTATTGTAAATGTTAAAAGGAAGCAGGATCACACTGATCCAGATGATGATAATAAATGGGATCTGCTGAAGAAATAATGGCTTCTGGGTGACAAAATTAACATTTATGGATATGGTGGTTGCGACCAGGTGGATGACATAGAGCGTTAAAAAGGCAATTCTGTTTTTGATATGGCCATTGTAATAAGCAATATAAAATGCAAAGTAAATAAAAGAAAAAAGAATGGTCATTGTAATTGATATGCTGATTAAGATGCCAGTCCATAAATAGACAGGCCATTTCCGGGATATAAAAGCAAAACGCAGCGATATAAAGAAGAATATAGTCAGTATTATACCAACTGCAATTTCAATTTTGGATGTGGATCTGAAGATGAAATAAAACGGAAGAATGCTGAATACACTCCATATATATGGAGAAATGCCTGAACTTTTTAATGCAGTTATATATTTATTAAACATATGAGGTACCCTCTTTTTATTCTTGGAATAATAAACAGCTCCTTTGCAATCATACCACAAAGGAGCTGTTATTCAGCTTATACATTCAGTTTACGGCTTAACAGATGCCGTTTTAGCTCTGCTTTGTTTTTTGCTGATGGCAGGCTGCTTTGCTGCTCCATACCCTGTGAAGTCCTGGGCTTCTTCATCCCATAAGCGGAATCGAAGTGACTTCAGGCTGGTAGAAAGAGTAATCGTCGGTACATTCTTAAGTTCAGCTGTATTATAATGGGCGCTTTCAAGGTTATAGTTAGGAACGCGCGGGCTTAAGTGATGAATATGATGGAAGCCGATGTTCCCTGTAAGCCACTGAAGCACTTTTGGCAGCTTGTAGAAAGAGCTTCCTTCTACAGCAGCTTTGACATACTCCCACTTATCATCTTCTTCAAAATAGGAATCTTCAAATGTATGCTGTACATAGAAAAGCCAAATCCCTGCTGCTCCTGAAATCAGGAAGATCGGACCCTGTACCATCAGGAAAGCTTCCCAGCCGATTGCCAGGCACATGAACGCATACAAACCAGCGATGGCCGCATTTGTAAGGTGCGTATTAATGCGTTCATTCTTTCTAGCCCCTTTTCTGTTAAAACGGTTTTTTAACAGAAATACATAAATAGGGCCTAATCCCAGCATAACGAACGGATTACGATAGATGCGGTATGCTGCGCGAGTTGACCATGACGCATCCTGGTATTCTTTCACTGTTAAAGTCCAGATGTCACCTGTTCCGCGCTTGTCCAGATTCCCGCTGGTTGCATGGTGAACATTGTGGTCATGCTGCCACTGGTGATAAGGAAAAACGGTCAGTATTCCTGTGATTGTGCCAATAATCTTGTTTGCTTGGCGATTTTTGAAAAAGGAATGGTGGCAGCAATCATGGAAAATAATGAAGATCCTGACCAGGAAACCTGCAGCAACGACAGATATGCCAAGTGTCAGCAAGTAAGAAATGCTCAAGCTCTTATAAGCAAGGAACCAGAGCAGGAAAAAAGGTCCCAGCGTATTGACCAGCTGCATAATGCTTTTTGATAAATCCGATTTTTCATAAGGTGCCATTTGTTTTTTTAAGTTGAGTTGTTTTTGTTTAGAAGTCATTTGTTAATTCCCTTCATCATGACGTTAATTTAATAATAAAGGGTTTGCAGATTAGTGTGTAGACATAGGTGTCATGTCCAAACCATGACATTTATCATGGTTTGGACAAAAAATTAAGAGCTCATCCTAATAACTGGCTACAAAAATTTATTTATTGCGGGTATCTTCCACTTCTGACACAAGGTTAAAAAGGAAGTTATAGACCAACAGATAGGCATCTTGTATAGTTAGTTCCTCTTTAAAGCCTTGAAGGTCATTCAATGAAAAATTAAAATCCCATAGCCCATCCTGAGGGCTGAACATCAGGCTGAATTTTGGTGTACTAGTAAGAGTATTTTCATTTATAAATGCTTTTATAGCTGATTCCGCTTTTTTTGGCAGCTTCAGTCCCAGCATTATTTCATAGTTGCCAAAAACATCATCTGTTTCAAAGGAAACAGCATCCGCTCCGATCAGGTCAAACCACTTCGACTCCAAGTACAAAAATTCATTTATATGATTTTTGAAGTAGCTTATTGGCTGATCCAAAAAGCTGGCCGGTTCCTGTCCGAGAACTTCCTCTGTTTCTTTATCTCCTCTTTCAATATAAGCATCCTTAAAACGATCTGCCGGATTTTTAATTTCTGATGCATCATTCTGCAGCAGACTAAGCTTTTGGGCATATTCCTTTTCTTCTTTATAAAGCTCGGCAGGCTGTTCTAGCAAGTGCTTTCTCATCCGTTCTTTTAACAAATTGCTCTCCTCCTATAGTATATTTACCTTCCCCGATTCTTTGATGAATTTCTTGAAGCATTGGGAGAGTGCTTCTTTTTCCCTTGGGTTTTTGTGCGGCCTGTTCGAGATGAACTGCTTTCCCCTCTTTTCCCCTTTTTAGGGGAAAACTTATCATCCCTTGATTGTGATTGTCTGCCTTTTCTTCTGTCATTTCTTTTGCCAGCGGAAGTTTGTCGTTTGGGATCATGCCTCTTATTTTTAGGTGCTGCGTCAGGTTGTTGATCGTCGTTGCTATTGCCAATGTTTTGCTTAGGGATTTTTATTTTCAGCCCATTTTCGATTTCTTCAAGGAGCGGCTTGTCTGCAGAAGAATAAAACGTGATGGCAAGCCCCTTCATGCCCGCCCGGCCGGTTCTCCCGATGCGGTGCACATAGCTTTCAGGATCGAGTGGAATATCATAATTAAACACATGTGTGACCCCTTCAACATCCAGCCCTCTAGCAGCTACATCCGTAGCAATCAGCAGCTGTATCTCCGCATCCCTGAATCGCTTCATTACTTGTTCGCGTTTTGATTGTGATATATCCCCATGAAGCTGATCGCAATCAAAACCATTCGCTTTCAGCACTTCATATAATTTAGTTACTCTTCGTTTTGTACGGCAGAAGATCACGGCTAAAAATGGTCTATGGGTTTGGATCAGCTGTATCAGCGTACCCTGTTTGGCGCGGTCGACAGTATGTATTGCTATTTGTTTAACTGAATGGGCTGGCCCCTGTGTTTTCTCAATTTGGATATACTGAGGCTCTTTCATATGTTTGTTTGCCAGTTTTCTTATTTCTGCCGGCATTGTTGCTGAAAAAAGCATTGTCTGCCTTTTGTCAGGCGTTTCTTTAATGATTCTCTCAACTTCATCTAGAAAGCCTATATGCAGCATTTGATCGGCTTCATCCAGAACTAAAAAATTCACTTCTGATAAATCAATCGTCTTTCGTTTAATATGGTCCAGCAGCCGGCCGGGTGTCCCCACCACAATCTGGATATTCTTTTTCAGCCTTTTCAGCTGTTTATCTACATCCTGTCCTCCATAGACAGCTAAGACTTCCAGATCACTGTCTTTCGTCAGCTTCAGTACCTCGTCCGTTATTTGTAATGCCAGTTCTCTTGTTGGTGTGACAATCAGAGCCTGAATATGGCCGGCATCCGATTCCGCTTTCTCGAGTATAGGCAGAATAAATGCCAATGTCTTGCCTGTTCCTGTCTGAGCCTGGGCGATTACATCCTTTCCTTCCATAACAGCTGGGATCGCCTGAGCCTGAATAGGTGTTGGCTTGGCTATTCCATTTTGCATGAGGACGCCGGTTAGCTCTTCTGAAATGCCAAGTTTTATAAATTCCTGCAAGTATAACCCTACTTTCTTTTCTAGTTCTGTATTAATTATGCCCTTACTTATATTGTGTGTTTAGCCGCAAAATAGCAAGCATTCTATAGGCGAAATTTTAAAAAAGGCTATTTCAAAATAAAAAGCCCATTTCAGGCCAAAAGGCCTTCAGCGGGCTTTCATAACATACAGAAAATTATTCCCAGTCCTTTGTAGGCTCTCTCTCTTCGGCCATTTCCATCCCGTATGCCAGGCGCGAATTGAGAGCAGATTGGCCGCCCCCTTGCTCTTCTCTAATTTCCATTTTGTTTACAAGGAATCTGTGTACAAAAACTTCGGAAAGGGTGATTATACCTGCTGAAATGATGCTCCCCCATGCGATTTGCAAGTAATTGTTAAGCAGCACACTCCCAAACACCCAAACGGATGCATAAACTAAGAAAAAGTCAGCAATAAGGGCATTCCGGTTTCCAACCCGCGGGAGGATAATGCGGTCTCCAAGCAAATACGACATAGCTGTTACCAGAATACTGAAAGAGAGAATTTCGGCGAATGTCGCATCGAAAAATAAATCAAGCGCAATGGCAAAGGCAATCAGGGCAGATGCCAGTTTAAGTATTAAAATAAGTGTATTGTTCATAGGAACACCTCCTCCTTTTCTTTAGCATTTATCAACATGGTGTTTCCCATTCATTTTCTGTACACCGGGACTAATACAAAATTTTTCAAAAAAGTAAACAACTTGTTCAGTGTCCGGCAATATAATGGCAGTAACTAGGATTACATTATTGTTAAAGGTTGTGGAAGAGTGTTACTCCGAGACAAAATACTTAATGTGGTGATAATAGGTGAATGCTGAATATACATTTCAAAATCTTCAGGAGAGGAATATGACATTTGAGCAGGTATTCAACCGTATTTTACTCTTTATGAAGAGGAATCCTGATGGAAACTTCAGATTGATGATTGGAACAGATTCACAGGTGCATTACAATCGCACCGTTTTTATAACCGGTATTGTCATACAAAATCAGCGAAAAGGCGCCTGGGCATGTATTCGAAAAACGGTAATACCAAGGAAAATGCTGCATCTTCATGAGAGAATCTCCTATGAAACCTCCCTGACAGAAGAAGTGGTCTCGCTGTTTACAGATGATTGCAAAGACAAAATGATTGAAATAGTTCTGCCGTTCCTTTATAAAGGCGGATCATTTTCGATGGAAGGGCATATGGACATCGGCTCTGGAAAACGAAATAAAACAAGGGAATTTGTGAAAGAAATGGTGTCGAGGATCCAATCAATCGGTCTCGAGCCAAAAATAAAGCCGGAAGCATTCGTCGCCTCCAGCTACGCAAATCGATATACGAAATAAAAGAACTCAAGGCAAATGAGTTCTTTTTATTAGGCAAATTATACTCCAGCATGCTCCCTGTATTCCTGCTCGGCCTTTAATGCCACAGCCTCTGTCAGTTCCGCAGTAATTTCAGGAAGTGATGTATTAAGCAAAGAGTTAGCTACTTTAGCCATCATGCCCTCTGCTGATATCTCAAGTGATCCTGTTATAATATTCTTCTTATTCCCGCTCTTCTCTGCAAGAAAATAACCATGACCTGAAAACTTCTCATTCAGTCCCGTTAATTGAAAGGTAACCTTTGTTGGCTCCTGCCAGCTTGTTATATCTACCTTTAATTCAATTTTCTTCTTAATGATCCCCATATCGGTTTTAAAGCTCCATGTCGACTCTTTGTCATTCAGTACCTCATGAGCAATATATCCAGGCACTAATGGTGCCCAGTTTCCGATATTGCTGACAAAGTTCCATATTGCCGATATCGGAATGTTTACTTCTGCCTGATGTATGCAGCTTGCCATGTTACCGCCCCTTTTGTAAATTTCATAAGTTGGTTTCCATGAATATGTATTCAAACGAACCAGGGGAGATTCATTATTTTTTAGTTTATTTAATTAATTCTTTGGCGATAAGCTCATATGAACGCAAACGGTCCTCATATTGGTGAACAAGGGTTACAATCATGATTTCATCTGCTTGGTACCTGTGCTTCATATCCTTCAGCTGCTCGGCAACCTCTTTAGGACTACCAATGATATCGTGCTTTCTATTGATAATTGGCTCCATACCCAGCCTGCTAAAATGGTTCTTTGCTTCTTCAATCGAAGGAATCCCCTCAGTGCCTTCATTGTTTTCTGCTTTTATTTTCCAAAGTATACTGCTGAGTGCCAGCTCTTCAGCTTTCTGTGTTGTTTCAGCGCATATTGCCGAGACAGTCAATATAACTTTTGGTGTCTGTAAAGTTCCCCGAGCAATGAAATTCTTCCTATATTGCTTTATGATATCTTCTCCATCTTTTTCACTCATAAAATGGCCAAATACATAAGCAGTTCCACATTCTGCAGCCATTAAAGCACTTTTCAGGCTTGTTCCCAGTAACCAGGGTTCCGGGCGGATTTCCGGCAGAGGTGAAGCTGATATTTTTGCAAACATATGGTTATCAGGAAAGTCATTATTTAAAAATTGAAGAAGCTCCTTCACCTTTTCAGGCATTTGGCGTACACCTTCTAGGAAATTATCTGAGAGTGCCATGGACGCTTCTGCCGATCCTCCTGGTGCTCGTCCGATTCCCAGGTCCACTCTTCCGGGAAACAAGGCAGCAAGCATATTGAACAATTCCGCGATTTTGTATGGCTTATAATATGGCAGCAATATGGCACCTGAACCAATCCGTATTTTTTTGGTCTTTGCACCGATATAACTCAGCATGATTTCCGGAGCAGAACTGGCAAAGCCGGATAAATGATGATGTTCTGCAATCCAATATCTTGTGAAGCCCAGCTTCTCTGCTGTTTGTGCAAGCTCTGCTGAAGCTTCCAGTGCTTCTTTGGCTGAGTATCCCGAGGAAATGGGTGACTGGTCTAAAATGCTTAGTTTCACTGTTTATACCCTCTTTCGCCATTTTAATTCTCCGCCATTTAACAAGCATCGAATTTGATAAGTGAGTAGAATTTAATTCGAAAGATATTATTCTTCATAAGAAAAAGTTCAATGGACATGAAGACTGCTGTATGGCATTAATACCGGCATCATTAAAGCCTGCTGTTAAACAGCAGGCTCCTTCGTTTATTGCAGATTTCCCCAATTATGAATGAGAAGTTCTATTTCTTCATGATGTTCAAGTCCTTCGTCCGAAGGTGTTTCCAGTATGAAAGGCATTTTTCGAAAGGGATCAGCTTTGACAAACTGATCAAATTGTTTCTCGGTAATAAAGCCATTGTTCAAAATATTGGCGTGTCTATCCTTGCCGGAGCCTGCCGGAAATTTGGAATTATTAAAGTGAATGGCTTTAAGATGCTCGAAGTAGCCAAGCTCTTCCCCTTTTTTTAGAAATTCTTTAAGATTTTCTCCATTCCAGAGATTGCTGGAAAAGGCATGGCAAGTATCCAGGCAAAAGCCAATCCGGTCAGGGTGTTCACACAGGTTCCGAACCTGTACAAGCTCCTCCATTGTGGTACCCATTGACCCAGGATAGCCAGCAGTGTTCTCAAGGAGGATTAGGCATTGTTCTTCACTGCGGGAGAGGATTTGATTAAGCATTTCGATCATTAATTGATAGCCTGCAAGCGGATCCTTGCTGCTGATTGGGTTTCCGAAATGGACAACCACTCCTGCCGAGCCGCATGCATTGGCAATTTCAAGGTCATTCAGCAGAGACTTTACCGTCAGTTCCTGCTTCTCCGGCTTGGGTGTCAGGCTGGTTGGGTATGGAGTATGTGCAATCGAAAAGATGTCATGCTCTTTGCAGTAAGCCTTGCAAAGAGCTGCATCCTCTTGATTAAAGTCCTTTACAATCAAGCTTCTTGGATTCTTTGGAAAGTACTGAAAGGCAGACGCATTCATGGCCTTTGCAGCCTTGCCCGCTCCTAAATAACCATTCCTTATGCTTACATGACAGCCAAATAACATCCATATCCCATCCGTTCATTACCTTCTATAATAACTGTATCTTCTTCTGGAACGCGAAGAATGACATTCATCACAGATCTGGTATTCGTGTTCCCATGGCAGCTTCTTGCCGCACTTTCTGCATTTTCTTGAGAGCTCTTTAATATCGGTCTTTAATCTTTCGTGAACATGGTCGCTGATTTCTTCCCTTAATCGTTCCCAATATAATGCTTCGGTTCTCTGCTCTAGCCGATACAGGAACAGCAAATGTAGGCCTATCGCCTTGTAGGTCAATTCCAGCTCTTCGAGGTTCCGGTTCTTGATTCTAGGCTCTGGAAGCTCCTCCCCGTAAATAATGGCATACATCGATTCTTCCCATTGGCGGACAAGATCATTTTCTTTTTTAGAGAAAGGCAGGTGGAGAAAGCCATACAGATCCATTAAGCCAAGCTTGGCTTCAATTTCTGTGCCCCTTATCCTTTCATATAGTTCCCTCTCCTCTGTTAATGCCGCTTTTTTTGTTCCTCTTGGGCTCTCAAACTTATCCCAGAGCTCAAAGAATGTCCCAAGATCCCTGAAATACCTTTGAAACCTTTCAAATACGGTATTGGTTGGGGCTATGGCAAAGCTGTGTACTGGTGCATCTTCCATTTCAAGCAGGGCTTTCATTCTTTTGATATCTTTTGTAAAAGCAACCTTTCCAATATTGTAAAGACCCTTTCGTCCTGCTCTCCCGGCAATTTGCTTCACTTCCTGGGATGTAAGGGTCCTTCTTTTCGTTCCGTCAAATTTATCATTCTCCAGAAACACTATTCTCCGGATAGGCAGGTTAAGTCCCATACCAATGGCATCTGTAGAAACGATGACGGAAGTTTCCCCATTAATAAAACGCTGAACTTGTTTTTTTCTGGTTTCTGGAGGCATTGCTCCATATATCATGCTGACGGAATGCCCTTCCTGCTGAAGCCTTGAGGCGGTTTCAAGCACTCTTTTTCTTGAAAAACAGATAAGGGCATCTCCCTTTCGGACATGGTTAAATTTAAATTCCTTTGCTTCAACTTCAAGAGGAATATCCCGGCTGTATTCATTCAGTTCAATATCTGCGTCGCCAAGAAGCTGCAGCATCATGCTTTTGGCACTTCGGCTTCCAATAATATGGACCTCATTGGCATTTGCCTTAGTTATGGCTTTATACCAGGAATATCCTCTGTCTTTATCCGTAATCATCTGTGATTCATCGATAACAATGACGTCATAATGATCCTTTTCGTAGAACATCTCTACCGTGCTCGATAGATGATGTGAACCGGCAACTGTCTTCTCCTCTTCCCCGGTCTTTAAGGAACAGGGCACACCATCGCGGTTCAATTTATCATATACTTCGAGTGCCAAAAGCCTTAAAGGCGCCAGATACAGTCCGCTGCTGGCAGATTTCATGCCTTCAAGGGCGTGATGGGTTTTCCCGGTATTGGTTTCTCCAATATGAAGAACATATTTTGTGGCCCGTTCCACTGAAGGACTATATTCCTGCCTGAAAATATATTCGAGCATGCGTTCTTCTTCCTCTTTCTTCCGCTGCTGTTCAGCCAGTTCCTCTGCTCTTTTTCTTTCCCGGTCTGCAATATCCTTCTCTAGTTGTTCCTGATGCACTTCAGGATCAAATGGAATATCGGCAAGCTTAAATAAATCTTCAACATATTCCTCCTGAATGGTTTCAAAAAAGCTATCATTAAGATTCTGAAGAGTATGGGCAATCAGCTTTTTCACAGACTTCCCAGTCAGGGGTTTATTATATGCATCTTCATATTCTTCGAATAGATGCTGCGGAAGGTTCTGCAGGATGAGTGTCTGCAGAGAGTCAGAAATAAATCCTGATATATGGGTTTTATAAACATAGTAATATGTTTCATATTCAAAGTAGCCTTTTCCCCAATGCAAGGCTTTATGAATATTCCCTGTCAGCTCCTCGAAAAATTCTCCCAAAACAGTATAATCTTCAGCATTAAAACAGCCAGTTTCCTCAAGCTTTTCTTCAAGCGCGAAGGTATCCACCTTATGATACCTTATTTTATTTTTCATATCTGAGACCAGCTGCTTTGATGCCAAATATCTCACATGA
Source organism: Cytobacillus sp. GQ23 (assembly GCF_059758675.1). NCBI lineage: Bacteria > Bacillati > Bacillota > Bacilli > Caryophanales > Bacillaceae > Cytobacillus > Cytobacillus sp. GQ23. The sequence continues at coordinate 31,989 of NZ_JCAXER010000018.1, read as the reverse complement.
AGATAAAGAAGGCTATAATCTTTTTCAATAATTGCATCTATGCTCTTTTCGATATTGTCACGAATTAAGTATTTTTTTCGCTGAAGAAGCTCTTCTTCTGCTTTCTGCAGATAATGAGCTCTTGCCTTTTCATAGCGCTCAGACCAAGCCTCATCATTACTTTCAAATAAGTCATTAAGCCATTCCAAGCTGTTAAAAGGCTGGTAGTCCCTCATTTCAGTCCGGAACAGGTGATTGATTATTTTCCTGTCAACATTTTCGGTGTCGTACCCTTTCTCATTTAAATATTTCTTTTTTTCCTGCTTGGATATTTTGGCGGTGATTTTATTCAGCCACACATTCACCCAGATTTGATCAATATAATGAAATCTTTCCGAAAGATATTCCTTATAAGAGGGCATCGATTCCTGACTGCCCAGATAACGGTCGACATCCTCGAGAATTTTTATTTTTGTATGCTCTTCAGCATTATTGTATATATGTTCAAGCTGATTCATGATCCGTTCCCCTTTAAACATCATTGATAAATGATGTAATCATTATGACTTAGGTTATGTATGATGTTGAAAATTTAAGTAGTCTTCATTTTACCATCTTTTCAAAAAATATCATTGACATAAAACTCGAAGCGGCATATAATTTGTTTAGAATTAAAACATCTTGAATTCAAGACAAGTTGCGAACTTAGGAGGAGAAAGAAATGGCAAATATAAAATGGGCAGTTGATCCGGCACACAGCAGTGTGGATTTTTCTATCAAGCATATGATGATTGCAAACGTGAAAGGCAGCTTTAATAGCTTTGATGCTGAAATTACAGCAGATCCTGCAGATTTGACAACAGCTGATATAACATTCAATGTTGCACTTTCAAGTGTGGATACACGAAACGAAGACCGTGATAATCACCTTCGTTCTGCAGACTTCTTTGATGTTGAAAATCACCCGAAAATGACATTCACTTCAACAAACATTATCAGCAAGGGTGACGATGAATATGAAGTATCAGGCGATCTTACGATTCATGGAGTAACAAAATTGGAAACCTTTGCTGTCACATATGAAGGATCAGGCAAAGATCCATGGGGCAACGAAAAAGTCGGCTTTACAGCTGCTGGGGCCATTAAACGAAGCGATTACGGCTTAACCTGGAATTCTGCACTTGAAACTGGGGGTGTCCTTGTAGGAGATAAAGTTAAAATCGATCTTCAAATACAGGCAGCAAAAGCAGAGTAAGTCATATAAAAAGGGCAATATACCATTGAAACGGTATATTGCCCTTTTTGCAGTTTATTGATCTGCCAGCAGCGTGGCAATTCGATCTTCTATAACCTTTCCTTCATCGCCATCGGTTAAGTTGTTCAGGATAATGGAAAAAATGAGCTCTTCCCCGCTTGCTGTCTTAACATAACCTGATAACGAACTGACTGTGGAGATGGAACCTGTTTTTGCTTTGACGTTCCCGGCTGCATTGGAGTTTTTCATGCGATTTCTCAGAGTTCCCCCTACCATCCGGTCTGTCTCTCCGGCAATCGGCAATGACTTTAAATAAGAGGAGAACCATTCTTTGTCCTGGGCTTCAAAAAGCAGCTTGGAGATTTCATTTGCCGGAATTAAGTTTACATGTGAAATCCCTGATCCGTCACGAAGCACGAGAGTTTCATTATTGATGCCAAAGGCTTTCACCTGTTCTTCCAACACTTCTAATCCTTTTTCCCAGCTGCCTTCCCCTTTGACTGCCTTGCCCATTTCCTTGATTAACGTTTCAGCATGGCCATTATTGCTTAATTTCATAAATGGAATGAGAAGCTCTTTAATGGGCATGGATTTATGCTCAAGCAACAGCTTTGCTCCTTCATGGGCAGTGCCTGCTTTTGTCTGCCCTTTTAATTTAATGCCTTGTTCAGCGAGAGAATGCTTTAATAGATCCAATGCATAGCCAGTCGGCTCCCATACTGCAATCCATTCCCTTGAACGGCTTCCTTCAACTGGAATATTTCCTTCGATTGTAACGGTGTTGGTTCCATGCTCCCTTTCTATATGAATATCTTTCTTTTCTCCTTTAGAGACGGTTTTCGCCTTATTGACGATTTTTATGTAGTCTGTTTCCGGCACCATTTTTACAACCGGCTCCTGTCCGGCTTTTTCTCCGGGATAAACCTCCACAATAACTGTGCCTGCGTCATAATCCTCATTTGGAGAGGCAGTAAGTGCTGAGACCTGCCCGCCATAATACCAGGATTCGTCGCTCCATGACAAATCGGTTGAGTAGCGTTCATCATCATACCAGGTATCATCACCGATCAGGCTCCCATGAATAACTTTGATGCCTGCTTCCTTCACCTTAACAGCAAATGAATCAAAATCTTTCTTTAAAAGAGTTGGGTCGCCTTTCCCTTTTAAGATCAAATCACCCTGCAGTGCTTTTCCTTTTATTGAACCTGTGTGAAGAAGTTCTGTTGTAAACTGATAATTCTCTCCCAGTGTTTCTAAAGCCGCAGCTGCTGTTAGAAGCTTCATATTAGAAGCCGGTCTTAGACGAACATCCCCAATATGGTCATATACAAGCTCACCGGTTTCTGCATTGCGGATGCTGACTCCTGCAAGTCCCCCCTTTAGAATTGGATCATTATTAAGCATTTGATTCAGCTGCTGGACAAGATCGCTTCCTTCTTCTGTTGCCTGAACCTGAGGAGATTCGGGCTGGGTTAGAGGGACAAGTGCCAGCATAAATACCAGCAATAAACTGATATGTATTTTTACACTCTTTTTCATCTGTGTTAAACCACCTTCCATTTTGTTTCATTACCTTTTCTTCTAAGAAAGGTGAGTTCCCTTTATTTCCATAATGAGGAAAAAGAATCATTTTTTGATTATTTACCTATTTTATTCTCCTTAGGATAAGTTATGTGGGATAGCTGATATTTCCTATTTTTTTCTATATTAAATATTATTCAAGTAAGAATATTTATTCTTAAAAATCTAGCAGAAAAAATGGTATGATAATATTACGTGAATTTTATAAGGGGTGGAACAAATGAGTGTACATAAAGCAATATCTGAACATGTGGGAAAGCAGAATAAGATCATCACGAGGTTTGCTGCCTTGGATGAACAGCGAGAGTATTATATCGAACAAGCTTTGGATCTTTGCAGAAGAGGTCTTCCTTTTACGGCGGATAAGATAAATGAAGTAACTGCTGAGATTAATGAATTATCCAAACAGGGCATAATACCTGCAAGAAAGTATGTAACAGCTGATATGATTGAGGAATACGCATTAAAAACTAAATAGGTGCTTTTTCTCATATTGAAACGTGTATTCCATGAATGCACGTTTTTAACTTTGATTTGATGGTTCATGGACAAACGTCTTTAAATCAAGCGATCCATTTAGCTGAAAGTATATTCCTTCATTTTCTAGCAGATCTCTCTGCCTGTTATGCAACTCTTCGTCTTTGAATCCAATTTCCCCTTTCCCGTTCACAACCCGATGCCATGGAAGTTGATGCTTTTCACTTTGGGTATGAAGAATCCGGACCACCTGTCTTGCTCCTCGCGGACTCCCGGCCAGCCTTGCAATTTGTCCGTAGGTCATGACTTTTCCTGTTGGGATGTTTTGAATGATGTTAATTACTTTTTCTGTAAATGGCTGCATGTGAAAGCTCCTCTTATTGTTTCTATTCTGCTCTGTTGGGGTTTATTGAAGAGTTCATCTGCTGCATCAGAACGGCAGGCTTTGAAAAAGCGTTATAGTAATAATTAATGCTGATAAAGACCCTGCTGACAGTAATGTAATCATTTTCCGCCAATTTATCTCTTTTGAGGGTTTTACAGCTTCTCTAGATACGGTGATCCATATAGCCATAGATACCATAACTAAGATATACATTATTTCTTTAGACACTTTTGACACCTCGCTATTAATATTTAATGAAGTAATTGTGGGATTTAGTTAACCTAATCGTAACATAAATCACCAAATTTTGTCAGGGTGCTAATTTGAATAGAGTTTTCAAATAGAAAACAAACCCGCCTTTGTTCAGACGGGTTTGTTCACTATCCTAGCATTTTCTTTGCATGCTCAGGAAAATCAATAAATGGGTTTCTGTTCCCCTGGAGAGCTTGAATGGCAGCATTTCGATGCTTTTCATATATAGTCACCGGATTTTCTTCATGCCATTTCAGCAAAGTCTGCATATCCATCTTCTCGTCCAATAAAAGTTCTTTTTTATATCTGACAGCAAAATAGAATACAGCTCTTGAGGCAATCCCCTTTCCATATTCCGGCTCAAACTTCTCCTGTTCTGCCATTCCGCATCCGCTTCTGACTCCCGCCGCCCCTATTTCCGGGACATAGGCTTCAAAGTCAAAGTAGGGAAAATTGCTTCTCATACTATTGCATGCCGGCTCACAGGCAAAAAGATGATGGAGATCCCCTTTCATTGGCTGTCTTTCTTCAAACCATGATTGCGGGACGACATGCTCGGTGTTAAATAGTTCTCTTCCATTGCTGTGTAAGCCTCTTTCACGAATCGTCTGCAGAAGCTTGAGATCCTGGTCTATGGCTTTGAGAGGGTCCATCCCCTTACCTGAATACAAACTTTTAAGCTTCAGGTTCTCCTGCAGGTCCACCCAGGGATATACGTATTGGTGAGGTGAGTAATCCAAGTGCCGGTCATGGGTGCGAACCAGCAGATCGTGAACCTTTAACGGAAGATCCTCTTTCTCAAAATCTAGGGTGCCATAGTAATTCTCTTGATTAATAATATCCTCTTCAGCATTATAATAGGGTTCATTCTGTACACTTTCAATATACCTTGACTGAGCCTCTGCCCATTCCGCAGTTATACTATTCACTTTGCTCATATGGCATTAAGAGCAGTTGAATTGAACTCCTGCTCAAAAATTCCGGCTAAATGCTCTGGAACGGTTAAATAAACGAGTCCGTTTCCTTCAAGTTTTGGAGAGTTGCCAAGTGGAACCGTCCTTCTGATCAATTGGGCATAAAGCTCGGGTTCTGTAAGCTTTCTTTCAAACTGCTTGTTTGCAAATTCCTTGATTAAGGCCAAAGCCCCAGAAACATGCGGAGCGGCCATTGACGTACCGCTGAGGGTTGCGTACTTGCCGTCCAGAAAGGTGGATAGTATCCCTTCTCCCGGCGCCACTAAATCTATTTCATTATGAGAGTTTGTAAATTCGGAAGAATCCCTTTTGAGGTTCACAGCGCCTACACTAATCACTTCGTTATAGCAGCCTGGATAAGCAAACTCGTCAGTAGAGTCGTCCCCATCCCCTTCATTTCCTGCTGCACATACTACTAGGATATTCTTATCTACAGCAGCTTTAATCGCATCATGGAGTTCAGGAACATCAGCTGGGCCGCCTAGCGACATGGAGATGATATCTGCATTTTGCTCGATAGCATAATGGATGCCATTGATAATCCATTCGTATTGTCCAGAACCATCTTTATTTAAGACTTTTACAATAAGAAGATCAGCTTCAGGAGCCACCCCAATAACACCGGCATCATTTTCATGTGCAGCAATAGTCCCTGCCACATGTGTTCCGTGGCCGTTATAGTCCTTGAAACTATTCGGATCGCTGTTATCATCGTCAGTAAAGTTACGGCCGCCTACTACACGGTCTTTCAGATCAGGATGGCTAATGTCGCACCCCGTGTCCAGTACAGCTACTTTGATTCCTTTTCCTTTTGATTCGCTCCAAACCTTCGGCGCTTGAATCAACTCCACGCCACTTGGAACTTCATTAACATCCTCTTCCTGCTGAATCACCTTATAAGGAATGACACGAACAGATTGCTCCATTTCTTTCCCTCCTTAAGAGATTAATTAAAGCCGGTTCCTGATGCTAATTACATTTTAACAATTCTGACTACTTAATAACAGTATCAATGGTAGTGATATTTAATAGAATTTGTAATTATAAAAAGGTAGAATTTGTGAAATATGGACTATAAATGGCAGTCGGTTTTATATCAAATCGCTATCTCAGAGTTTTTAACAGCTTCGGGATCTCAGCATAGATTTGAATGATTTCATCGATTTTCATTCTCACAAGTCCTGAAGAGGAAGGTGCAACAAAGTCAATAGTGCCGGGAACTACAGATTCCTCCTGAATTCCCCATGGCAGCTTTTTTTTGCGGCTGTATTCCTGATATACGCCTTTTCCAACAAAGCAAACGACTTTTGGCTTAAGTTCAGAAATTTTATTTATCAGCTCTGCTCTTCCTTCTTTATATTCTTCCCTGGTTATTTCATCAGCTGCTTTAGTAGGCCTTGCTACGATATTTGTCATTCCATAGCCCAGATCCAATAATTTATAATCTTCTGCTGCATTGTATTTACGGGGAGTTATGCCTGATTCATGAAGAATTTTCCAAAAGCGGTTATTTGGGTTTGCAAAATGGTGACCCGTCTCTCCAGATCGAATACTTGGATTGAAGCCGACAAAAAGTAAATCAAGGTTTTCTTTTAAGTAATCTTTAATAGGCCCCATAGAACCATCCTTTCGATTTTGGAAGCTACTGATTATTTTACCTAAAACGGGATGCTAAACAAAACAAAAAAGAGCCCTCTAAGGCTCTTTTTTCTAAACTAATTATCCTTCAAGAATTTCAACTTTCTCCATAACATCGCCATTTCTCATTGCTTTAACGGCTTCCATCCCGGAAGTAACTTTTCCAAAGACAGTATGAACACCGTTTAGGTGAGGCTGTGGCTCATGAACGATAAAGAATTGGCTTCCGCCTGTATCGCGGCCTGCATGAGCCATAGATAGAGATCCTTCTACATGCTTATGAGGGTTTCCTTCTGTTTCACATTTGATTGTGTAACCAGGCCCGCCAGTTCCTGTTCCGTTTGGGCAGCCTCCCTGACTTACAAACCCAGGTATTACACGATGGAAGTTCAAGCCATTATAAAATCCTTCTTTAGCAAGCTTTTTGAAATTTTCAACTGTACCTGGTGCTGCTTCAGGGTATAGTTCAAATTCAACCTTTTCACCGTTTTTCATTAATATGTATCCTTTTTCTGCCATACTAATCATCTCCTTATGTAAAAATCAAATTAATAATACCATTAATCTCTTCAGGAATAAAATCAAAAGGCGTTTTTTTGCTGATTGAACATGATAAACAAAGGGTAAAGTTATGATAGCTATACAGGATAAAATGCAGATACGACTTATTGGAGGTTTGCAGTATGAAAAAATGGGCATTTGTTTCAGATTTTGATGGAACCATTTCAAAAAGAGACTTTTATTTGATTATGATGGATAAATATTTTCCGGAGGGGCACAGCCTGATGCCCAAATGGAAATCTGGTGAGATAAAGGATATAGACTTCTTGAATAAAGTCTTCACTTCAATCAATCAGGATGAAGAACAAATAATCAGCGATATTTATTCCATTGAAATAGATGAACATGTACCTGATTTTATTGATAGGATTCAGCAGAATGGCGGAGATTTTTTCATTTTAAGTGCCGGCACAGACTATTATATCCATCACATCTTAAAAAAGTATGGAGTCAAAGATGTTAAGGTTTTTTCAAATGAAGGTTATTACCATGAGAAAAATGTCCACATGAATATTGATAAGAATCATCAGCATTATCATGAACAATATGGCATTGATAAATCGAAGGTTATTAAGGACTTAAAAAACGAATATGAAACTGTGTTTTTTATAGGGGACAGTGAACCGGATTCCCACCCGGCAGAGCATGCTGATATCACCTTTGCCAAAAATGGGCTGCAGGATCTGCTTAGGGAAAAGGGCATATCGTTTGTTCCAGTAAATGAATTTACTGAAGTAGAGGAGTATTTATCTGAAAAAGGCATTTTGTCATAATCCTAGAGAAAATCCCGGGAAAGAAGCTGGCTTATCCGGGATTTTATTATGTATATTAACCAAATAACTCCAAAAATAAGATTAAGATAAATATAATAGTTGCGTAGAAAGATAGATGCAGAAATACAGTTGTTAATCTGAATTTGATTTCTTCTATATTAATTGACTGTTGTCTTCGAGTCCTTGCCCTCACTGCAGCAACACCATCCTCGCACATAAAATTTGATCATCTGATCATCGGCATGAATTATTATTCTTCATGAAACATGCGCTTCCCTTCAAAAAATAAGGTTCTTTTCTAAAAGATTGTTGTTTTGTTTATGAATTGTACCCTTTGATTGCAGCGAAAGGCACTAGCTTTCCGCGGGGAGGAATGTGAGCCACCTCGGTTTCGCCTATGGGGTATCATACTTCCCTCTCCTCCCGCCGGACATTGAATAACTTCCTCAAATATACGCCGCACGAAGGAAATGCGACAGCATTCTCGAGGATCCAGTGCCCACAGCGAAGATCATCTCAGCAAATAAAACTAGGTTATGAAAACGCAACAAACTTTACGAAAACAGCCAAAAATAAAAACTGAATTTCCTGGGGAAGCGCATAACATGACAGATATTTATGTTATTCTTCTTTTTTCTCAAGATAATGATCAATCTTATTATCGAGGATTTTCAAGCTTATCATGGCACGCTCAAAATCAAGTTCACGATAGTGATGGGCACCGCCGGGTTCTTCGTCTTTCTCATCTGCCAGTTTGACAAGGGATTGCAGCGGGGTTCTGACAACCTCGCCGCCAGGCAGAAATGAATCCGTATGAAAAAGGATAGCCAAAGCAATTTCCTTTGCTTTGATCGGGTTCTCTCCAAGTCTTATCAGCAGTTTATGTGCACGCTCAGCACCTTTAATGGCATGAATGTCATTCTGCTTGTAAAGTTCGTAATCCCACTTGCCATTTTTGTACCACGTATAATGGCCGATGTCATGCATAAATCCTGCTTTGGCTGCTGAATCAACATCTTCTCCCAATTCTTTGGCAATTTGAAATGCGTGATAGGCAACGGCAATAGCATGAGCGATGCCGGAGCGAGTTATATATTTTTGTGCGATCCGATGCTGATAAATATCGGTCAGTTTAACATCCCTCATGTAATCTCCCTCCATTAACTATTAGAATTTTTTATTGAGGATTTTTTGCTTATTCATTACTTCATATGATTTTTCAATAATATCTGTTAATACGTCGCCTTTATAAATCCTGCCGAGTTTCGTGTTTTCCTGATAATAATCAACAATTTCATCTAGCTTATTTGACGTTTCTTTTGATATGCGGACATTAAGCTGAATACGGGTTTCTCCACTCATTGTAATCCTCCTGGCAATTAATATCTAAGAGCTAGCAACATGATAGCGAATGCTGTCGATTTGTTAGTAGGTGCTATAAATATTTAGATTACACTGTTTTGCTGAATTATTCCAGTATAAAGATTAATGGAATATGAAAAAGAGAACAGCTATGTTAGCCATTCTCTCATTAACGCTATTTGCTGAATTGATCCCATTTGTCCTTCAGGAATCTGCCGAAATCTTCAAGTTCCTGTTTTCCTTCTCTTAATTTTTCCTTCCATATTGGGAGATCCTCTCTCAGTTTGCCTTCGAATTTTTCAGCTTGTTCTTTAATCGTTTGTCCAATTTCTTCTGTTAATTCTTTTTTCTCGAGCTTTTCATTAACCGATTTAGTAGCAAATTCCCCTTCCTGCATGTATGGCAGGCTTGCCTCCATTATCGATCGGAATACAGGGACTACTGTTTGAGAACTGCTTGTTGACAGATAATGGTCCCTGTCAGTCTTATCATACCCCAGCCATACGGCGCCCACTAAATTCGGGGTATAGCCTACAAACCATTGATCTTTTGTTCCGTTAATATCTTTATATGGGAGCTGGGTCGAACCTGTCTTGCCGGCAATTTGAAGTCCTTCTATCTTCGTTGCGCTCCCTGTGCCGGTTTCAACTACATTTAAAAGCATGGAAGTCATTTGGTTAGATACCGTTTTTGTCGTTGCTTTAACTGATTTTTTATCTCGCTCAGCAATAATGCTTCCGGTCGGACCTACGACTTTCGTAATTAAATGGGCATCGTTGCGTTTACCGCCATTAGGAAAAGCTGCATATGCTTCGGCGAGCTTTAACGGTGAAATACCCTTTCGCATCCCGCCCAAGGCAATTCCGAGATATTCATCTTCTTTTTCGAGTGGAATGCCGAACCTCTCAAGTGCATCCAGCCCTTTATCCAGTCCAATTTCATTAAGCAGCCATACGGCCGGTACATTGATGGAGTCTTCCACAGCTTTATACATAGATACTTCACCTGCATATTGTCCTGAAGCGTTGGCCGGTGAGTAATCTCCGTATGTTACGGGTTCATCCTTCAGCATTGAGGTTGGTGAGTATCCTTCTTCAAGGGCAGGTGTGTAAACGGCTAAAGGCTTTAGTGTAGATCCAGGCTGAGCCTTGATGTGTGTGGCCCTGTTGAATCCTCTGAAAACATGCTCACCTCTTCCGCCGACCAGCCCCCTGACTCCTCCTGTCGCCGGATCAAGAAGCACAGCACCGCTCTGGACAATTTGACCATTCATTCCAGCTGGAAAAATGGAGTCTTTTTGATATACATTTTCCAGGCTTGATTGCAGGTTTTGATCCATTTCTGTGTAAATTTTATACCCTCTGGTAAATATCTCCTCCTGGGTTAATCCATAGGTATTAATTGCTTCATCCAGGACGGCATCAACATAGTAAGGGTATTTCCTTTCCTTCTTGCTTCGGGTACCTTCCTGTAATTGAATCTTTTCATTTACAGCTATCTCATATTCTTCTGATGAAATCATTTTGTGCTCTTTCATCTTCCCAAGGACAACATTCCTTCTTTTGATTGCCCGTTCGTAATGATTGTATGGATCGAGAACAGAAGGAGATTGAAGCAATCCTGCAAGCAATGCACTTTCGCTGATGCTTAATTGCTTTGGTGTTTTGCTGAAATACTTATTGGATGCCTGCTCGATTCCCCATGAGCCGCTTCCGAAGTATACCTGATTTAAATACATTTGAAGGATTTCATCTTTTTTGTAATTTTTTTCGATTTCTACTGCCAGGAACAGTTCTTCAGCTTTTCGCTTGTATGTTTGTTCAGGTGAAAGCAGGGCGTTCTTAGCGAGCTGCTGAGTAATGGTACTTCCTCCGCCGGTTATGCTCCCTGCAAATAAGTTGCCAAAAAATGCTCTGGCAATGCCTTTTATATCAAATCCGTTATGCTTGTAAAAGCGTTCATCTTCAATTGCAATAACAGCATTGGCAACATGTTCAGGCAATTCCTCAATATTAGCCCCCTCTGCCCTGTTTTCCGCAAGTCTTGCAGCAGCATCGCCGTCTTTATCATAGATTACCGTTGACTGCCTTAATCCATCTTTCAGAGTTTCAACGTTAGCTGTAGCTGCGAGAAAAGCAAAAAATAGAATGGTTAGCAGTAATATAGTCAGTGATAAAAGCAGCAGAATTTGGGTTAAATGCTTTTTGCGCCAAAATCCTGCAAAAGCTTCTTTGAAACGCTGTAATTTTTCCATGGTGACTCCTTCGCTATTTCTTTCAGTTTCTTTATTATTTCCTCTTATTATATATTAAACGAATAAACAGTATAAAAAGTTTCAAGTTCGGCTTAAGGGGCTGCTCACAAAAAATGCTTGTTTTCTTTTTGGAATAATGCTATATTGATTAAGCGATGAGCTAATTGCATAAGACGACAGACAAGCCTTTCTTGGCAATGCACTATGTGGAGTGCAGTCGTGTCGCCGCAATACGTAGAAAAAGACGCCCTTATGGGGCGTCTTTTTTATTTGATTAAAGATGTAAGATATGAGCCCATAGCTGCTGACCGGAGCCTGGCTGCTACGTATGGCGGGCATGCGTTTTTATGGGCCTCTGCCGGCATACCCAGCCATAAGACGTTTCTGTCAATTAAGAGGAATGGGAACGGGAGGCATTTTTCCGATATCTCATCAGGGGTAACGAAAGGAACAGAATGCTCTGCAAGCAGGGTCAGCTTTGTTTTTGGTGACCTTCTGGAAATTGCCTGCCCCCACGCTTCCCCTAATCCCTGGCCATCAGGAAGGGACATGATAATCTCCTTTTTCGCTTTAGAAATATCCTCAAGCACTTTCTCCCATTTTTTTGCATGCATCCACTGCAGATGAGGATGCTGATTTTTAATCCATCTGCCAATATGCTCAGGATGCAAAGCCTGTCCATTTTCCAGCTGATGATCTGCCAGCTTCCGCCATGTTTTGTTTTTGAAAACCTTCTTTTGTATAAATTGCAAATCGCATATATGGATGAATTTTCCCTTGGTTCTTGTTATGGCAACATTCAAAAGCCTTTCGCTATCTTTCCCAGTCAAGAGCATTCCAGCTCTGTCATGGGGAGCGGCATCTGCAGAATCAAAAATCATAACATCCCGTTCACTTCCCTGAAAACGGTGAACTGTCGCAGCAATGATATCAGCAGAAGCTCTTTCTTCATCATATATCTCGCTGAGAAGCTGTTCCATTAATAAGGCCTGTGCACGATAAGGAGTAACATACCCTATTGACCGGCTTCCCCCAATATAAGCCTCCTGTATCAGCTGAAACCCTAGCAGCAGATTCCATAGATTGATTCTTGAATTTGAGCTGCCATCTTTTATGCCATATTCTCCTGATCCATTTGTATTGATCAGGATAGAGGCGTTTCCGGGAAAAGGTGTGCAGGCTGCAATAGGAGCTCTAGCGGCCAATACATCGGGGTGGTCACCTACAAGTGCATGATAAATATGTTTATTGGAAAAAGCGGATATGTCCGGGTGCATTCGGCGCTGTTCTTTTAAAAGAAAAAGGTGCGGATGCAAGTGTCCATCCTTGACTGCATCAGACACGCCTGAGTGGTGAAAGATATCCTCCCTCAGCCATTTTTCCGAAAGCTTATGTTTTGAGGCAGCAATTGGAGGAAGCTGTTTAAAATCCCCGCAAATAATTACCCTTCTTCCAAGCGAAGCTGCAAAGGCAGCCTGTGGAACATAAGCCATACTGGCTTCATCGATGATGACCAAATCAAAGTTTTTCTCGTAAATTGCCGGGTCACTTGCAGCTTTTGCGAGTGTTGTTCCGATAATCGAAGCGTTTTTTACAAACTCGATTTCCTTTTGCCTGATTTTTTCAAGCACTCCGGACAGCTTCTTTTCTATTTCAATTAGCTGGCCGGAATCTCTTTGGCTGAACGACCTTGATAAATCCTGTTTAATCAGGCGTCGGTCCTCAATTAGAGCTGCTTTTTGCTCTGAGAGATTAGAGTGCTGCTTAGTTAATAGAAATTCAGCATTTAATGATTGATGATCAATTAATGCCGGGCCGATTTGTGACCCGTAGCGAAGCAAATCACCATCAGCGATCGTTCTTTTGTGGGATGCAAAGGCTGAAATCTCTGCCATAAGGACATCGATTGCTTGATTGGAGTGTGCAAGAATGAGAACATTTTGTCCTTTAAAATATTTATTGGCAGCTACTCGTGCCAGTGTGTAGGTTTTTCCCGTGCCTGGCGGTCCCCAGACATATGTGGCCGGATTATATTTAGAGCGCAATATCAGTTCATGGGTACTGCTTTTTACTTTATCAGCAGGATGTTTGGGGGGCATTGAAGGATCCATTAATTTTTTTATTCTCGCCCTTTTTCTTTTGCTGCCTTTTATGTCCTCTAAGCGCTGAAAAAGCTGATCCAATAGCTCCCATGGGTCATGAAGCAAATAGGCCTCAGATAAATCGCTGCCAATATCCTCTTTTAGGGCCAAAATCACATTATTTCCTTCCGCAGAAAGGATTCTTCCCTCTATCCTCTTACTTCCCCAGTCTATTTTTATGGCTGAGCCAGTTGGTATTTTTATTGCTGAAGGTGTATCGAAAAAATACATATAGGCATCTGATTTTGAAAGCAGACGCCCATTAAGAATTAGCCAGCGGGAGCTCCCGTATTTTTTTAAGTGTAAAATCTCAGCCTGGATGGCTTTTTGCCAAGCCCTTATAAGTCCAAGTGTTGATGTCATTTTTATCGTCCTTTGTCCACTAAAATATTCAATTAGACTAATATATCATTTACTTGCCAATATGCAAAAGAAAAAATGAATGTTTAATTATATCTAAGGTTAATTCTCCCGAAGTATGAGATAATGAAAATAACACCTAATCGAATGAACGAAAGAGGGATCAGCGTGAAGCGCAGAAATAAATTTGATCATAATGATGTAGTGATTCTGGTTGATACAGGAGAAAAAGTGACAATCAACAAAACATGTTATGTGGCGAAAATGAAGAAATACACATATACAATTAAAGAAAATCCGAAAATGTTTTATTTCGAAGAAGAAATGAAAGAAATACTTTAGAAATAGGCTATAGAATTGTAAAATTTCTCTCCATAAATGCCCAGTTTTGCGGAAAACGCAAGCTCAATTGCCAGTATGTCATCCCTAATAGATTATACTGGTCAATTAATTTATATTTTTCAGTTATGCTGCGGATATCCTCGAACCAGACAACATGTTCTTCTGCTCCATTCCAGTACCTGAACCATGGGGATGCTGCATACCCATCGTATTGAATAATTGCACCTCTGCTTAAAGCCAAATTTTGAATGCCCTGCATGGAAAACGAGCGGGTTTGATTATCCGCTGTTCTCCAGTCATAGCCATATAACGGCAAAGCAATTTGCAGTTTTTTCGTATCAATTTGTGTGGCCGAATATTTTATAACCTCCTCGACCCACCATAATGGAGCGATTGGATTGGGAGGACCTGTAGGATAACCGTAATCCATGGTCATGACCGCAACAATATCTGCACCTTCTCCAATGGCTTTATAATCATATGCCCCTATTATCCGGTTTCCCGGAATATCCTCCGTCTTGGCATGAACATTGACATGAAGAATTTTTTGTCCTAAGGCATTTTTTAGTTCCTTTATGAATAAATTGAAATCCTGGCGCCTTTGCGGAGGGATAAATTCAAAATCGAGACTGATGCCTCCGTACCCTTTTTGGCTGACAAAATTCATCAGGCTTAAGATCAAGTTCCTTCTATAAGCTGGCCTTTCGAGTACTCCACCGATTAATTCAGCGTTAAAGTCTCCTTCGGCAAGATTTCGGATCATCAGCAAAGGGATGACATTCAAACGCCTGCTTTCTGCCAATATGGCTGTATCGTCCAGCTCGATGTAGGCATACCCTTCTTTTGTCAGCGAATAAGAGGAAATGGCAATGTAGGTTAAATGCTTTGCTGTTTCCCTGAAAGCGGGTAAAAAGGTTTCAGGGGAATAAGGGACAATGAAACCCAGCGTTCTCATAGCTAACTTGCGTAATGATGGGATGTTTAATTTCTGACCGATATACAGTCTTTCTGGCCTAATTCCCGGGTTTGCTGACAGAATTGCATTAATTGAGCTCTGGAAACGCTGGGAAATGGTCCAAAGTGTGTCACCCTGCTTTACCAGATACGATCGGATAACAGGTTCATTCTCCGGTATATATAGAGCTAAACCAGGAATGATGGCAGGTGCACTTTCAAGGCCGTTTGCCTCTATTATGTTTAGGATAGGAATATTAAACCTTTGAGATATGCTCCAAAGACTATCGCCTGCCTGAACGATGTGAATCCCCATAATGCACCTCACTTCACTTGCTTTTAAGTTAGTTTATGGGAGAGGCAGGCCTAAATAGTACTAAGTGACCAATAAGCATTCTCAAAGTGTTTATATACCCTGGTGAACCGGGGTGTTTTGGTAATGAGGGATTGCTGTTTACGTGCTTTGGCAAGTGCCCACTCGCAAAAAAGTGGCTTCAAGGATTCTTGACAGCCACTTTTACATATTTTTAAATTACAGATAATCTGCTTCATGCCCGCCGAGTGAATCCATGTGGCTGGCAATCATTGCAATGATTGTGCTCGCCTCTTCTTTGCTGAAGATAAAGTGATCTTCATCCTTTATCATATCCTCATCATCAGTCCAAATGCGATTAACTCTGCGCAGGACGCCATCACCTGTTTCCTGGACCACTCCAAACTGATAGGATACCTCTACTTCGTCTTCCTTGAAAAAGGCAGTAACTTCAGGAGTTTCCCACTCTACGTCTACTTCCTCGAAGATATCTCCTTCATCTCCGAAATCATATTCATCGGCGATAACGATATCATCGTCTTCCTCGACATAAATTTCTTCATTCTCCTCAAACCCAAATTCTTCATCTTCTGTGCCATTCATGTAGTCATGAAGACTTTCGTGAACGGTATCGATGATATCTTCAATGTCAAAAAGCATTGTTTTAGAGGTATGGCCAAGTTCAAAGTCAAAGTCTTCTACATAAAATTCCTCATTATGCGGATCAAAGAAAAGTGTGCAAAAATACTCTCTGTCATTGTCCTCGGTTTCAATAAAAAATTCCATTCTGGGATGCTTGGCACCCCGGTCAACCGACATATGGCCAATCTGATCATATTTACTGCAAATTGATTCAAGATGATCCTGCAGTTCACCGCTTACCCTGTCAAACCATTCTAGTGACATACTGCATACCTTCCTCTCAAGGTTTTTCTCAAACCTATTTTTCCCGATTGCCGTTTTTTCAAGTGTGGCATTAATATCCAATAGAATTTGCTGAGAGACTTCACTAAAAAAGCACCCGATATGTCGGGTGCTTGAAATAAAATAAATTGTTCGTTTCGCAAAGGCTGTTTTTTTTCGCCTCTAAATGCAGCCTGTTGATTTCCACTTCATGCTGAAACTGCTAATTTCCTTTTTGCTGAATAAATGCGCATTCGCTCGGATGGGCGAAAAACATCATCAACGCTGCGCATGCGCGGGTCTCACCTTTACCGCTACATACAGTTAACCAAGTAAAAAACCTGCGAAATCCCTATAAATTAAACCTGCAGCCCGTAATTGCGGCAAAGAGCTGCCAAACCACCTGAGAATCCGCTGCCAATGGCATTGAACTTCCAGTCGTTTCCATGGCGGTATAGCTCACAGAAAACAACCGCTGTTTCAATTGAAAAATCTTCTCCAAGATCAAAGCGAAGCAGCTCCTGATCATTGGATTCATCCACTAATCGAACAAATGCATTGGAAACCTGGCCGAAATTTTGCTGCCTTAGTTCTGCATCATGGATTGTAACCGTTATGCCAATGCGATGGACGTGTGATGGTATTTTAGTAAAATCAACAACAAGCTGCTCATCATCACCGTCCCCTTCACCTGTACGGTTGTCACCTGTGTGAATTACTGCCCCGCTTGGATGCTGCAGATTATTGTAGAAAATAAAATCATGATCATTTGTACATTTACTGTTTTCATCAGCCAGAAATGCTGATGCGTCAAGGTCAAAATCATGGCCTCCGCTATATTTGTTTGTGTCCCAGCCCAGGCCGATTATAGCTTTTGTCAGGCCGGGATTCGTTTTAGTCAGATCAATTCTTTGCCCTTTTGATAATTGAATACCCAAGATATTCACTCCTTCATAACCCAAATCTGTTTTTGATGACAGATCATCTGCATAAATAAGCTCATCTAATGAGAAAGCCAGGAAAAGCTGATGCTCTGCCTGGCAAAAAAAGGTCTTAACCTACCTGCAAACCGAAGTCGGTTGCGATGCGGGCAAGTCCGCCCTGGTAGCCTGAACCGACAGCAGAGAATTTCCATTCTCCATTATGACGGTATAATTCACCTACAACAATGGCAGTTTCGATAGAGAAATCTTCGCCCAGATCATAGCGGATTAACTCTTCATTAGTTTCTTCGTTAATGATTCGCGCAAATGCGTTGGAAACCTGTCCAAAGTTTTGGCCGCGGCCTTCGCCATCATGGATAGTAATAACGAAAGAAATCTTCTCAATGGAAGCAGGAACAGCGCTAAGATTAACTTTGACCTGCTCGTCATCGCCGTCTCCCTCACCTGTTCTGTTGTCTCCAGTATGTACGACTGAGCCATTGCCGCCTTCAAGCTGGTTGTAGAAAATAAAATCCTTATCTGATGCGCATTTGCCATTCGCATCTAATAAGAAAACACTGGCATCAAGGTCAAAGTCCAAGCCGCCATCATATTTATTCGTATCCCAGCCAAGTCCAACGATTACCTTAGACAACCCGGGATTCGTTTTCGTTAAATCGATTTTTTGCCCTTTCGATAATGAAATACCCAATGTTCATCCATCCTTTCAAATTCAAAATTTTATAAGCAGCCCCACTCAACGCTGCGGCTGAAAACTATGTACACCTTAAGTGTAAACGTTTCAAATGAAATCGTAAACCGATTTGCTGCCTGAGCTGGGAAAAAGTTCTTTTTATCACATAGGTCGATGGATAATTCTGTGCCTTCCTTTTTTACCCCTTATTCTTTATAATGTCTTGTTGGGAAGTCAGGTATAGAAAGGGTGATGGCGTATGGCCGAGCTAAGGCAGCTGATTTTCTTTGATTTTGAAATGCTATGCAGCAAAAATGGCATGATGTTTGAAGATATGGAGGCCATTCGTCTTGGTGCTGTAAAAGTGGATGTTGCATCAGGCAGGGTCAGTGAATTTGACAGATTCATTCGCCCGCAGCAGACCTCGCCTTTAAGTTCTTTCTGTAAAGAATTAACCGGTATATCTGACTCTGACCTGGAATTTGCGGATACCTTTCCTGAGGTGTTTAAAGATTTTCTTTTTTGGGTCGGCGGAGTGATAAAAGCTAAATTCTACTCGTGGTCATCCAGTGATATCTTAAGATTGAAAGCTGATGCTTTAAGGCATAATCTTCCCCAGACAACGATTGAAAAAATTACTAATAGATACGTTGATTTTCAAGCTGTTTTTACAAAAAGAGCTTCCCGTACTTCAGCTTCTGTTGAAAAAGCTTTGTCATTCTATGGACTCTCTTTTATTGGTGAGCCCCACCATCCTATGTATGATGCTTATAATACGCTGAGGATTTATCAGTCATTCAAAGAGAAATTGGTAAAAACAGATTTAATTATGGTGGAGCAATTTATCTTACAAGAGGGAGAACTCCCTCCTGATGACAAACTCAACCAGGAAATTAAGCATGTACTTCATGAAGATCTGGCTGGATTCTACTCCAGTATAAATGATACTTTGCGCATGAAAGATGCCTGGAAATTAATAAAAAGAACTAAGAAGCTTGTTGAAAAATATGAGAATATCCTGATAAATCGGTCTGGCATTTTTGAGGGTGAACTGATAGCCGCTGTTGAAGAATTAATCAACTTTTATAAGGAACTTCAGACCGCCTACAGGGAACATTGTTCTTACACATCAAAAATAATGATACTGCATGAGCAAATGGTTAACCCGCTGGAGAAAATATGCGTTTAACTTGGAGGTGACATAACAGTTGCCTCTTTTTTGTGTTTTGCCAACGTTTTGCTTGGTATTCTCAACAATTTCAGAGATAATGACAATACTAAACACGGGGAGATGATACGTTTGGATAGAGTGCAGATGGCAGAGGACCTGTCGTTTTCAAGAATTGTCCATGGACTTTGGAGACTGGCTGACTGGAAATTTTTAGATGAAGAGTTAATTACATTAATAGAGCATTGTCTGGAGCTCGGCATAACGACATTCGATCATGCTGATATTTATGGAAGCTATACCTGTGAAAGCCTGTTTGGAAGGGCTCTGGCGAAAAAACCGGAACTCCGTGAAAAAATAGAAATTGTTACGAAATGCGGGATTGTGCTGGAGTCACCAAACCGGCCAGAGCATAAATCCCATCATTACAATACCGGGAAAGAACATATTATTGCTTCTGTCGAGAGATCATTGCAAAATTTGAAAACAGATTACATAGATACCCTGCTCATCCATCGTCCTGACCCTTTTATGGATCCGGAAGAAGTGGCTGATGCATTTTCATCCCTAAAGACAGCCGGCAAGGTAAGGCATTTTGGTGTTTCGAATTTTAAAAGCCATCAATTTACAATGCTTCAGTCATATCTTGACATGGATCTGATTACTAATCAAATTGAGCTGTCTGCCTATCAGCTGGAGAATTTCGAGGATGGCACATTAAATTTGTGCCAAGAGAAAAGAATTGCTCCGATGGCCTGGTCTCCTTTGGCTGGCGGAGAAGTCTTCAGCGGTACCGGAGAAAAACCAGTGCGTCTAAGAAACGCATTGCTTAAAGTCGCTGAAGACATCGGGGCAATTGATATTGACCAAGTGTTATTTGCATGGCTCTTAAATCACCCTGCCCGAATCATGCCGATTGTTGGTTCCAGCAGGATCGAAAGAATTGAACGTGCTGTGGGTGCATTATCTTATAACCTTAACCGGGATCAGTGGTTCGAAATTTATCAAAGTTCACTGGGGCATGATGTCCCTTAATAAAGAAAACAGCCCAATTTATTAAATGGGCTGTTTTTTACATATTACTGAAAAACACTTTTAAAAGCAGGAGGAGATAATTCTACCTCTTCAAAAACTTTAGTCATGGCATTGATATATTCTTCTTTAAATGGCTCTGCTTCCGCCATATCTTTTGAGCCTGCTTTTACAAGCTCGGCTTTTTTAGCATAGTATTGGGATAAGCTATCAATCGCGGCTTCAATATCCTTAGTATAGTCTGTTATTTCCTCCGGTACAGACACGGCTTTCGCTTCCTTTTCGAATGCTGCAGCTGCTTCAGCCGGATCCTGACCTTCAGCAGTTAAGTTGGCATCTGTGCTTCGGATTATTTTTGTCACTTCTCCCTGATAGTTCAGCAGAGCCGAGCGCACTTCTTTGGATTCTTCAGCAGATTCTGTCGCTTCAGCTGCCTCCTTTTCATTTTCTTCCACTTTAGAAGCTTCTTCGTTTGAGCATGCTCCCAGCATTAGTGTCAGTACAGCTGCTGAAAGCAAGAAAGATAATTTCTTCATGCTTTTGTCCTCTCCTTCGATTGTTCAGAGGTAGTTTTGATTGACTTCATATGTAATTACATTGCCAATTAACTGGCAATTAATAATTTACATATTTTTTTGATTTTTTTCAACCCTTTTAATTATGGTTTTCGAAATGTTTTTATGAATTATGCTGTGTAGAACTGAAAAATGTTTAGGCTTTTATGGGAGAGTGCCCATCCGTCAAAAAAAGTTCTGGCATAGGCTATTAAAAATATAAAACTGAGGAGTGTTCCTATGTCACAAAAATCAAATGGGGATGTAAAGCCTAAGCTTTTTCTGAGCGATTCACATCCTGACACTAATCAGGGTACTTACCGTCTCAACTTCCTCCAGGAGATAATAAAAGAGCAGCAGACGGTAAACACCCGATTATCTGATACCTATGAAGAGATGAAGACTCAGCTTGAAGATTCGTTCTTTGATATGAAAAGGCTTGTAAAAAGTGCTGCTGGCAAACACAGTAATCATATTGGGCATCTATCAGCTAAGCTTGAAAAGCAGGATTCTTTTTTGGCCAGTTTTCTGGAAATGCTGCATGAGCGTGAAAAGGAAAATGATTTATTGTATAACAGACTTGCTGCCTTGGAGGGAATAAATAAGGAAATTCTCGAAATTATTGAAAATGAAGAGCCGTTAAAACAGGAGATACTTGAACAAATTTCCTGTCAGGAAGCGGCAACACAGGCACTTTCCCGTAAATTTGATAAGTTCGAGGCATTTTCTGAAGAAGCCGTATCAAATTTTAAAGCTCAGGAAGAAATGAAAGCAGAATTAAGCAAAAGCCTTGATGTCCAGGAAGTATTCCACAATACAGTAATGGAACGTTTAGACCAGCAGTTCGCATCCTTTTCAGAGGAAGCTGAGAAAAAGCTTAAGTCGCAGGAGCAATTGAAAGAAGAATTAAATATGAAGCTTCTCGAACAGGAACAGGCCAGCAGGTCGATAATGGAACGCTTGCACAGCCAGGAGGCAAACACCGAAAAAATCAGCAGGCAATTAGATCATTTAAAGTCAATTGTTTATGAGCGGGCCTCCCACCTTTCTGAACGCTTTGAAAAAAGCTTAAAACAGCTGGCAAAACCGGTCCACACCTTCTTTGTCAATCAGGAAGAAAAGGCAAAGGAAGGCAAAAATAAAGAGTAAAGAAAGAGACTGTGATAATAAAGGATTCTCCTGTTGGAGGCAGGTTAATTTAAATAACACAGTAAATAAGAGCATTGGGATGTCTCAATGCTCTTTTACATTAGGTTGAAATCGGCTCTTTATGGATTTAAGGTGATGTACTCCTCGTCTTCAGGATTTAAGTAAGTTATGTTCACTCCCTCTAGTAAATTGTTGTTCTTTAATTCTTCTATGATTGTATGTGTTGCCTTCCCAACATTTACACATGGTTGACAATATTAGCTGTACCACTGCCTATATCTCCACCATCACTAATACAAACCCTCATCATCAGCCTTTATCATTTTAATCAAATCCGGCACTAGCCCGAAACAAAATGATCTTGGATTATTTTAGAGAGCTTTAAATACGCTAGTTAGCACAGGGACTTAGTATTACACCCTGTAGCGGTTCTTTACAGCAAAAAAGACAGACCGATTAATTGCTGATTGGTCTGTCTTTTGACTATCTATCTTGTTTTCTCTCAAAGTGGAGAACCAGGTTAATTGAATAGTGCCTTCTTGTCTAAACTGAGGCATTCGGCTTTCCCAGTATTAATCAAGAATTGTAACTTTAACTGTTTTTCTGCCAAAATTGATGGCATCTTCCTGAGATGGCATAAAGATATCAATCTTGTTGCCTTTAATCGCTCCGCCTGTGTCTCCTGCGACAGCATTACCATACCCTTCAACATGGACTTTAGTTCCGAGCGGTATCACATCCGGATCTACGGAGATTACTTTTTGATCAGGATTTTCTTTTAAATTAATCCCTGTTGCAGTAATGCCTGAGCAGCCTTCACAATCAGCTGTGTAGGCTGTTGCTTCCATATTCAGCACTTTTTGAGATGCTTCGTCATTTGCAGTTTCTGCAGGTTTTTCTGCAGCTGGTTTGGATTCCGCTGCAGGCTTGGCAGGCTCAGCTGCAGGCTTTGATTCCACAACCCGCTGTGCTGGTTCAGGATTTGACTCTGCCTTTGGCTTTGCTTCTGGAGCCGGTTCTGACTTTTCGGCTGGCTGAGTTTGTTTTGCTGCCGGCTGTTCAGACTTTTGGTTTGAAGCTGATACTGTTTCTGCAGGCTGATCGGACTTTGCCGGAGCAGCTGCAGCATTAACAGCTTTCGCTTCAGGATAAAGAATTAATTCATCGTCCGGACGGATTAAATCAGAGCTCAAGCTGTTCCATTCTTTAATTGCCTCAGCTGTGATATTGTGCTCTCTTGCTATATCCCATAAAGTATCACCTTTTGATACTATGTATTTCTTTTCCGGGTATACATTTAATACCTCCTCCGGATGGATGATATTTGAAGACAGCCCGTTCCATTCTTTTATCATCTCAACTGGTGCATTATATGACTGGGAGAAATCCCATAAAGTATCGCCTTTTTTTACTGTTACTTCTTCTGCTTGTACATTTGCACCTGCTGTTCCTGTAATTGCTGCAGCGGCTACAAAAGTTAAAATAGATTTTTTCATGTGTAAAACCTCCCGTATAGCTCGTTTTTAGCTAACGGGGATAACTATAACATGTAATCTTTACTAAAAAAGAACAAACAGGTAAAAATCCTGTTACGGAGATAACAGCATCATAACAAACATATTTCAAAGCGAAGGGTCTGATTAAACCTAAAGTGCTGGTTTTCCTTATCTAATGGGATTCCAGCCAATGTTATACTAATTTATCCATATGCTAGGAAAGTCTATTTTTAAGCAGAAAAGGAATTAATTTCTATTTAGATTTGCCAGGCAAAACAATATTAAATGTCGTACCTTTATTTAATTCGCTCTGGATAAATACTTTTCCATTATGGCTTTCTATTATTTTAAAGCTGACCATCAAGCCTAAGCCATTTCCATTTTTTTTTGTTGTAAAAAAAGGTTCGCCTATACTTTTTAGCTGTTCCTGCGGAATTCCCACACCTGTATCCTGTATAGCAATCTGCACCTCGTTATGTATGAGTGCTGCTCTGATTGTTAATTCTCCCCCTTCAGGCATTGCTTCAATTCCATTTTTGATTAAATTATGGAAGACTTGTTTTAGGCGGTTTTCGTCACATTCGATTTGGATAATATCCTGTACAAATTCGAAACGAATCTTCACCGAGAGGTTTCGGGCTTCAAATTCCAATAAAGAAATGACATTTTTTAAGATATGTATAATATCTTTTTCTTCCAGTTCTGCCGCTTTCGGCTTAGCAAGAACCATAAAATCTTCTGCGATATCATTTACCCGGTTAATTTCATCTAAAATGATTCTTAAGTATTCCTGTCTCTCTTCATTCGTTTCATCCAGCTGAAGGAACTCTGCATATCCTCTCATTGTTGTCAGCGGATTGCGAATTTCATGTGCAACCCCTGCAGCAAGCTGGCCCACTGCTGCAAGTTTATCCTGCCGATGCAGCACTTCCTCTGTTTTCTTCCTCTCTGTTATATCGTTTCTTATGGACAAGTATTGATAAGGTTTTCCGTCTGCGTTTAAGAACGGCACAATTGTTGTATGAACCAGTAATAAGACCCGTCCTTTGCTTTATTGCGGATTTCCCCCTTCCACACATGGCCACGGCCAATTGTTTTCCATAGGTTTCGAAAAAATTCCGGCGGATGATAACCTGAATTTAAGATATTATGATTCCTTCCCAGCAATTCATCTTCTTCATATTTCGATATTTCAACAAATTTGTCATTCACATAAGTGATAATCCCCTTTGGATCAGTAATAGCCACAATAGTAGATTCATCCAGTGCAGCCTGAATATCATGCAAGCGGGTGCGGCTTACTTTCAGGCGCTTGGTGACTAGGACTCCGGAAGAAATGAGGCCGCTTAGAATTAGAAATCCCGCAAAGATTAATATCGGATTAAAAGATTCGATTATCTCAGTCATCGCAGGCTTTTAGCCCCCTCATTTTTACTTTATTCAATATGATTGTAATGGAATCAATAATGCCATGGAAGAGGCTGGAAGAAATAAAGTCTGCAGTTCGGTTAAAACTGACAGCTTAATAAAAAATTTCAGCCCTCTTTTGTACCTTGAATTATAATTAATGAAATTTTTAAAAAATTTAGCAAAAGCACTTCACTTTTATATAAGTTTGGTATATACTGTACTACAACAGAAGCAAATAAAGTAAACTGTATTATAAGAAGGAGGAAATAATGATGATGAAAAGTCCGGTTGAATTCTTCAGAACGCTTCCCAAAAAGGTATGTCCAGAGTGTGGCCAAACAGTAAAGGAACAAGCTGAATCATATTTGATGGAATGTGATCGCTGTTTGTCAAAGAAAATGGAATAGCACACTATTAGAGGAAGGCCACAGGTCCTTCCTCTTTTTAATGAGATTTTTACAACCCCCAGCTGTTACAGTACACGTTAAATTATTTGAAAAGTCTATAAATTAAGTGGAGCTTCCTGTATAATTGTTCCATAATCTCTTTACTTAGAGAATCGAAATAGGAGGGATCATTACATGGTTCAAACAGCAATAACGAGATTAAATCGTCATGAGGTGCCGAAAGAGCGCAAATGGAGCGTGGAGGATTTATTTGCATTGGAGGAAGATTGGCAGCAGGAGATCAGAAGTATTGAAGAGGATCTTGCAGTTTTTGATCAATTCAAAGGAAAATTCCATGAAGGACCGCAGGTATTACTTGCCTGCCTTTCTGCTCAAGAAAAGCTTTCGATCCGTCTTGTTCAGGCCGGTACATATGCAAGCTTACGCCAATCCGAAGACGGCACAAATCCGGACAATCAGGCAAACTCATCATTGATGGCCTCTTTAAGGGCAAAAGCAGCTTCCGCCCTTTCGTTTATTGATTCAGAATTATTGTCTCTGCCTGATGGTACAGTTGAAAGGTACATTAACGAAGAAAGCGGCCTGGAACCGTTCAAAAATGTGCTGACTCAACTACTGGAAACAAAGAGGCACAGGCTTTCTCAGGAAACGGAAGAAGCCCTGGCTGCATTGGGAGAAGTATTTGGTGCTCCTTATAATATCTATCAGTCTGCAAAACTTGCTGACATGCCATTTGCTTCATTTAATGACAGTGAAGGAAACGAGTTGCCAAACTCTTTTGCTCTGTACGAAGATAGCTATGAGTTTTCCCCGGATACCACTGTCAGACGCAATGCCTTTGCCTCGTTTACTGAGTCATTGGAGAACTACAAAAACACATTTGCCTCTGCGTATTCTGCTGAAGTGAAAAAGCAGGTAACATTATCGAGGCTTAGAAAATACAGCTCAGTTACAGAAATGCTTCTTGATTCTCAGCATGTAACAGAGGAAATGTACAACAATCAGCTCGATATTATCCAGAAGGAGCTTGCCCCCCACATGCGCAGATATGCACAGCTGAAGAAAAGGATCCTGGGATTAGATAAAATGCTATTTTGTGACCTGAAGGCTCCTCTTGACACGGAGTTCAATCCGGAAATAACTTTTGAAAAAGCATCCGATGTTATTTTGGAAGCTCTCAATGTGATGGGCCCGGAATATACGGATATTATAAAGAAAGGTCTGACTGAACGCTGGGTTGATTTAGCAGATAACATCGGTAAATCAACTGGCGCATTTTGCTCAAGTCCGTACGGATCCCATCCGTTCATCCTGATTACATGGACGGACACGATGCGCGGTGCTTTTGTTCTGGCTCATGAACTTGGACATGCGGGTCATTTTTATTTGGCCAATAAATATCAGCGCATAATGAATACCCGTCCTTCAACTTATTTTGTCGAGGCACCTTCCACATTAAATGAAATGCTACTTGGGCAGCATTTAATGGCAGGTACTGAAGATAAAAGAATGAAGCGCTGGGTTATTCTGCAGATGCTTGGAACGTATTATCACAACTTTGTCACACATCTTCTCGAAGGAGAGTATCAGCGCAGAGTATATCAGCTGGCTGAAAAGGGTGTTCCTTTAACGGCAAAAACACTCTCTGCCCAAAAATTTGACACACTTTCTGCATTCTGGGGAGATTCGGTTGAATTGGATGAAAAAGCTGCTTTAACCTGGATGAGACAGCCTCATTATTACATGGGACTTTACCCGTATACCTATTCAGCTGGTTTGACTGCTTCAACAGCTATGGCACAAAGCATTCAGGAGGAAGGCCAGCCTGCTGTAAAGCGCTGGCTTGATGTCCTAAAAGCAGGAGGAACGAAGAAGCCTCTTGAACAGCTTAAGAGTGCGGGCATTGATATGTCAAAGCCAGAGCCGATTCGAAAAGCAGTTAGCTATGTTGGAACGCTGGTGGACGAATTGGAAAAGAGTTATAGTTAACAGGAACCCCCTCCGATTTAAGGAGGGGGATTTTTATTTAGCCTCTGGTTGTTTTATTGTGATCTGACAGGGATGTTAAGCGGATTTAAGCTATGGGTTTTCTCTAAAAAAACAAAGCCGTCATACCTTTGAGAAATTTTAGTGGGAACATAATTCCCGTACTGTTCATATTCAGGATTATATACAACTCCGATAGCCCTGTGTCCGAAAGAATCTTTAAATAAATGTTTGTTTTCATCGGTGAACAGCAGTACCTTATCACCAGGACCAGCCTTTTGAAGAGTATCCTCAAAGCTTCCTTCCAGTGCAGGCGGGACCTCCATAACCTGCATTTCACTGCCCCATTGTTCGGCAGCAATAACGGTGCCGGAGTGAGTGCCAAAACCTAATGCAAAAACCTGATCTTCCCCATATTTTTCACGGAGGATCTGCCCAACATTAACAAGCCCTGCCTCTTTCATATCTGTTGCCCTTGCATCACCAATATGAGTGTTGTGTTCCCAAACGATAACCTTTGCATTTTCTCCGTAAAACTGCGACACTTCCTCCAATGCATTTACCATGTGATGATCTCTGATATTCCAATCATCAGGACCGCCTTTTACCATTGCGCGATAATAGTTTTCTGCATTCAGGGCAACAAGGCTATTTACCAATAGGTTCAGTGATTCCTCTTCAAAATGGCTGGTTTCCTCCCACTTATTTTTTATTTTCAGCAAGAGGTCGGCCAACTCTTTTTCGCATGCATCTCCATAAAATTCTGCTGCTACTGCATAATTTTCCGGCTTCCTGTGAAATGGCTCGAAGCAGGCAAATGCCTTTTTAGCAGCTTCCAGTTCGGCAGCCCCCTTCGACTCCAAAAGTTTTATGATCTCATCCATAGATTCCCATAAGCTATATATGTCGATGCCATAAAAACCTGCCATTTGGCTCTGATCTTTAAGGTCCTGGTTATAATCATGCATCCAGGTTATCAGCTGTTTTATTTCCTCATTGGCCCACATCCATGTCGGCCACCTGTTAAAATCTTTCAGTGCATCAAGCGGGTTCATAGGTGCGTAGCCTTTAACATACCTGTTAACAGTAAAGCAGGAAGGCCAGTCCCCTTCTACTGCGATACAATTAAACCCTTTATTTTCAATCAGCCTCTTGGATATCTCAGCTCTTATCGTATAAAATTCTGATGTTCCGTGGGAAGATTCTCCCAATAAAACAAATTTCGCATTCCCGGCCGCTTCAATAATGCGCTCAAACCAGGATGGATCACTAAGAGAGCCAGCTTCCGACTGAATAGCTGAGATCACCTTTTGATTAGCATTCATTTTTTCACCTCAATATAGCCTTGCCCATTGAATTAGGATTATATGGCTGAATATTAGCTCACTGCTGAGAGAAAACTTTAAAGAAAGCTGTTCGAATATTTATAAGAAGGGGTTAGGGAAATATGAAAAAAATGGATGAAAAATACCTCACATCTGCGCCGAAGGAAAATATGGTTACCATTGAAAATGACGGCAAATTTCCAAATCTGAAAAATACAGTCGGGGACTCTGTAAATAGACATGAACAATTGGAGACGGCAAATGCTATTTTGGGGGCAAAAGAAATCGGCCAGCAAAATGAAAACCTATAAATGGGGAGTGAAAACAAATGGAAACTATAGATCCTAAAGAAGTAAAAGCAGGAGATGAGGTTTATGTCATTTACCATAATCCTCACACTCCCAGTGTAGCAAACGTAAGGCCTGCTGAAATTGTTCCTCATCCAAAGGATCCTAATGCAGTAGCCCTCTTTCTTAATGAGTCGTTCCATTTAATAGAAGAAGATGATGCTCTGTTTACTTCTGAGAAGGATGCAGAAGAGGCATTTCAGGAATTATATGGAGATTACTGAAGCCCAATAAAGAAAGACTGTTATGCAACAACAGTCTTTCTTTATATGCTGATTATAAGATTTGCGGTAATTCCCTCATTTCGGCAGTTGTTTCATCACCGCATAATGGACATCTTAAATCGGAAGAGGCAAAATCTTTTCTCATCCAGCCATTGCAGCTGTTACAGGAAAACACCTCTGTGTCGAGCATTACAACCTCTGGCTTATCATCTTGGCCTTTTTTATTGAAAAAAATTGGAAACGCCCCCTTTTTTTCTTAGTATGGACAAGAATCGGGAAAATTATTGAAAATGTTAAAAACAAATATAAAGAGGAGGATTTTTTATGGTCATCCAACAGAAGAAAAAGAACCTTACTGTCGCAGGAACTGATATTGATGAGGTAAAAAGGCTGAATAGCCAGTCTGGATTATCTTATAACGAGGTAAAAAGAAGACTGGCAGAAAATTATTTAAAGAAATGAAACATAATTTAGGGGGCTGCCTCCCTTATTAGTGGCCAAAAATAGGCATGCTTTTGAGGAGAATAGTGTAAAACTGGTTCCCCCTTTAAGTACTTGTCAGGCAAAAATGATGTCATCGTATTTTCGTGTATCGAAACAGATACTTTATGAAGCTGCCATTTGGTATGGTGGATATCCCCGCGATAAACCTTTTCACTTTTTGTTACCCATAGGCAATACCTTTCAGTCAGCCATTCATCAAGGGACCCCGGCTGTGAATTAAATGGGCTGGATTCCGGCTTAGAGTGAGCTTTGAATTGTCCTCTCTCTTGATGTGCACTTTTCCGCATGCTCTCATACTTAATAATCCCCTCTTCCTGATCAACTTGCATTTCGGCATTCATATAGGGAAGGAAATACAGCATTCTGGCTCCTGCTACAGCTAAAAAATTGTCGGCATCCAAACTGAAAAAATACACCCCTTTCCTTCCCCCATACTCTACATAAGTTCTTACATTTAATTCATTCATTGTTTTCATCATTGGCAGCGGCGGCAAGCCGCGGACTCTCATTCTGCTTATCCAGAAAGGAACTATTCCGATCCAGGCATGTCCGTTAAATGTATCTAACGTTAGCTGAGAAGGAATGTGTTTTTTCATTATTTTTGCAGGCACAGGCCAATGAGCAAACAGGACATCATTCCATATTTGCTCCATCACCCAGGGTTTATCAGGCAGCGGAAATGGTCTATGCCCTGTTATCTGTAATTCTTCCTTCATGCTTTTACCGCCTTTCATCTTTTTTATGGCTCTTTTCTAAAACATTGATGTTTTTTGATTATAAATTCTGCCCGTTGATTGCAGCGAAAGGCACGCAGTGGACCCGCGGGGAGGTATGCGAGCCTCCTCGGTTTCGCCTGCGGGGTCTCACACTTCCCTCTCCTCCCTCAGGACATTGAATGAGCTTCCTCGAATAGACACCGCACGAAGAAAATGCGTCAGCATTTTCGAGGATCAAGTACCCCAGCGAAGATCAACTCAGCATATTAAACTAGATTATGAAAAGGCAACAATCTTTTCGAAAACAGCCTTTTTTATTAACGATTATTCCTTCAAAATGCAGGCATTAAACTCAGGAGGTATAAATGCATTTCAAATAGTCTATAGTTCTAAGCTTTTGCATTGCCTTGTATTTATTAAGAGAGGTGATGGTCATGAATAGGCATCTAGCAGTACCCTATCTGAGAACGCTCAGTCTGTCTCCGGAAAATCAGGAGTCTCCCATTCATTTTCTGGAGAATTGGAAAACCCCTCAGGATTACTTCTATCTAAGAAACCATTTTCCATACCCGCTAGTTAATGCTCAGAATGCAGCTTTGTCCATTACCGGGAACGTTCAGAAACCGATGGTAATATCATTTCATGAACTTACCCGCTTTCCTTCCAAAGAAATGTTGGTCACGCTGGAATGTGCCGGCAATAATAGAGCGAAATTTAAGCCAAAGGTTTTTGGTGAGCAATGGGAAGAAGGAGCAGTCAGTCAGGGGAAATGGAAAGGAGTGCCTTTGAAAGAGCTGCTGGATAAAGCGGGACTTTTGGATGGGAGTAAAGAAGCTGTATTTGTGGGAAAGGATTTCGGTGTGCGAAAAGATTTTAAAGATTCCTTTTACTATGCAAGAAGCT
Organism: Cytobacillus sp. GQ23; assembly: GCF_059758675.1. Lineage (NCBI taxonomy): Bacteria > Bacillati > Bacillota > Bacilli > Caryophanales > Bacillaceae > Cytobacillus > Cytobacillus sp. GQ23. The sequence goes on along the minus strand of NZ_JCAXER010000018.1, from coordinate 647 downwards.
TACCAATTGAAAAGGCACTTCATGAAGATACGCTCGTAGCTTATGAATATAACGGCAAGCACATACCTTATAAGCATGGTTTTCCTTTTAGGCTAATCATCCCTCAATGGTACGGAATGGCTTCCGTTAAGTGGCTCAGTAATATTTTTATTATTCAGCATACATTTAATGGCCCTTTTCAAACAAAAGATTACGTTTACTATCCTAATAAAGATAATGACTTTGATAAAAAGCCTGTTACCGCCATAAATGTTAACAGCACAATTCAGTATCCCTTGGATTATTCCATTGTTGATGAAGGATTGCATGATATAAAAGGTATTGCCTGGACTGGAACTGGCACAATTACTGAAGTGGCAATAAGCTTTGATCACGGGGAAACATGGAGAAAAGCGACGCTTAAATACAGAGAAAACGAAAAATATTCCTGGGTGAGGTGGTATTTTAATTGGGAGGCAAATAAAGGTGCATATACTATTCTTGTGCGGGCCGCTGATTCAGAGGGGAATATTCAGCCCAAAAATCCTTACTGGAACAGAATGGGATATGGATATAATGGTGTTCAAAAAATAAAAGTTCAAGTGAAATAATCCGTTTTTCTATACAAAATCCCATATATACAAAAAGAGAAGATGTTTTACATCTTC